>NZ_NCJX01000061.1:0-38599 GCF_002282635.1 Acidiphilium sp. 34-64-41
ATATCTCAAACTAAAAAAGCGATCACAAATCGCAACGAATACGCGCGACCAAAATCCAAAAGCGCAACCATCACACCGCCGAATGAATAAGATGGGCTAGCTCGACCACCACCGGCTCCTACATGAACGACATCATGACGAGTCTGGCCGCGATCGGCAGCGTTACGACTGCGCAGACCGGCAGTGCGAATTTCGCTGGCTTCGCGGCGAGCATGGTCCAGACCTTGTCCGGTGCCATCAACACGATGGCGTCCGATGCCGGTGCGCTCGGCAACAATCAAGCCCTGATCTCGACCCAGGCGACCACCCTGCAACAGACAGCGACGGCGCTGACCACCCAGCTCGCGGGTTACGACCAAGTCAACATGACCAGTACACTGGCCAATCTGTCGTCCACGCAGACCCAGTTGCAGGCCTCGTACCAACTAATCGCCGCGATGAAAACAATGTCGCTCACTCAATATATTTGAGTGATATTTGATTCATCGGACGTTAACAACCTTGGCGCAATATGCGTCAGCTCTGCAAAATGCAGATCATCTGATAAATCGAACCTAAGGAAAATACTATGTCCGGCGTTGTCGCCTCGTCCATCATTACCAATTCGGCCGCCATGGTCGGCGTCGAAACCCTCAACTCGATCAACTCATCGCTGTCGTCGGTGCAAACGGCCGTCTCGACCGGCTATTCGGTCAACAGCGCGTCCGACAACGGTGCGGCTTATGCCGTCGCCCAGTCGGTCCGTACCACCATGTCCGGCCTGACCGCGGCCAATCAGCAACTCGGCGACGTGTCGGGCCTCGTGCAGACCACCAGCACAGCGCTGACCAACATCTCCAACCTGATGGCGAGCATGGATCAGACGCTCGTCAACCTTTCGAGCGGGACACTGTCGTCCAGCCAGAGATCGCAATACGCATCGGAATTCACGTCCCAGCTGAAGAATATCGCCTCTTTCGTCACCGGCGCCAACTACAATGGCATATCCCTCATCGGCAGCGCCACGGGGACCCTGAAGAATTCAATTGCGAAGTTCAGCACGTCGAGTCTCACAGTCGCGACAGATGCGAACGGCAGTACCCTGACGATCACATCGCAGAGTGTCTACAGCGTATACAAGTCCCTGAGCACGATCGGCGCGGCCCTGAGCACCGCCTCTACCAACGCCGTCACCGTCCAGGCCTTTTTGACGGCAACAGGCTCGATGACCTCTGCTGTTAGCTCCATGGGTGGCTACATGAATACCTATGGTAACCTGACCAACCAGATCAACAACCAGGTGACCTACAACCAAAACAAGATGGATGCGCTCAGCAACGGGCTCGGTGCCTTGGTCGATGCCAACATGGCGTCGGAATCCGCACGGTTACAGTCGCTGCAGATTCAGCAGCAGCTTGCCACCACCGCGCTATCGATCGCCAATCAGTCGCCCTCACTGCTGACGAAGCTGATCTAACCCACCGCGAGATCTCCGGCCCGCAGAGGCAGGCCGGAGATCGTTTCCCCGCTCAGCTGAGGTAGACAGAATGTCTGTGCTGGTACTCGAGCTTCGTCAGGGCGACATCATGGTGTTGAACGGCGCCCCGATCAGATTCCGCACGAAGTCGCGCATCGAATTGACCGCCAAGGCGCGGTTCATGTTCGGCAAGCAAATCCTGCGGCCCGATGAAGTCGATTCGCCGGCTAAGCGGATCTATTTCTCGCTGCAGACCGCCTATATCGGCACCGAGGACGAACGCAGCGCCGCACTCGTGCATGCTCAGGAACTGATCGAGGAGTTCAAGGCAGTGACGACCTCGGCACTGGCGCGCGAGATACTCGACAAGGCCCTGGCCTTCGCCCGCGCCGATGATTGTTACGAGGCACTGAAACTCGCACGGCGCATCATGCGCCACGAGGCCGCCGTACTGCAGACCCATCAATGATCAAAAAGGATCGAACATGTCCTCATCAACCCGCATGGTGAAAGCCTATGGTACCGCCTCCGCACTCCGCAGCCCGCGTGATCAGGATGCGGACGTCTTTCGCCATTTCAGCGCCCTGCTGCGCAGCGCGTCGGACGATCTCAGCCGCACCCGCGCGCTGGCCGGCACTGTAACATTGTGGCGCACTGTCATGGCCGCGAATCTTGACCCGTTGAATCCCCTGCCGGCGCCGTTACGTGCCCAGATCGTATCGGTCGCCAATGCGGTCATCCGCATGGCTGAGCAGGACCAGCCCAATCTCACAACGATCGCGACGATCGGTGATAATTTTGCCGACGGCCTGAGCGGCCGTACCTGATACAAGGAGGTTGCTGCCATGTCGGTTAGTCTCACTGGATTATCGACCAATCTTTCGACGCTGTTCTCAGCGCTCGGTGGGTCGGGCAGCAACGCGACCAGCGCCTCTTCGCTGGTTAGCATCGCGCAAGGCAATATCAGTGCCGCAACATCCGGTGCGAGTTCCGAAAACCCGATCGTGGCCCTGCAGATCGCGCAGCGCAATCAGACCCAGGATATCAAGGCTGAGTCATTGCAACCGGCGGTTCAACGCCAAATTGCCGCCTTCACCAAGGCCGTCAAGAGCGCAACCTCGGTCAAACAACTCCTATCTAATCCGACGGTTCTGAACGTGTTGCTCACCGCCAACGGACTGGGGTCCGAAGCGGGCTTTCCAGCATTGGCGCAGAAGGCGCTGATGTCCAACCCATCGGACCCGAACTCACTGGCCAATCAATTATCGAGTACCAACTCGCAATGGCTGTCCACGGCCAAGACCTACCAATTCGCGACTAAGGGTCTTGCAGTTATCCAACAGCCCAGCGCCATCAGCACGATCACCAATGGCTATGCCGAGGTCCTGTGGCGGCAATCGCTGGATGCTCAGACACCAGGATTGTCAAACGCGCTGTATCTCATTCAGAACGCGAAGAACTTCACCTCGGCCGTGCAGATCCTTGGTGATTCCGTGATGCGATCGGTGGTGACCACCGCTTTGGGCATCCCCCAGCAAATCGCTTATCAGCCGTTGAGCGCCCAAGAGCAGGCAATCACCAACGGATTGAACATCTCGGATTTTCAGAAACCCCAGTTCGTCCAGACTTTTGCGGATCGTTATCTCGCCGTCGAGCAATCGGCCGCCCAATCCTCGGCGAGTTCTTCGAACAATCTCGCAGCATTGGCCGTCAAGGCCCAAGGCCTGATCGCTTAACCTCAACACTCATTGATAGGACATAAAACATGCCCGCATTATCCGAAACGCTCGACCAACCGGCGATGAAGCAGACAACGCCTCCAGATTTCTCGGCAAGCCTCGTGCTGCGCGTCCGCAGCTTGGTTAGCCGCGGTCAAATCAATGCGGCGGCATTGCTGTTGCCTACATTGCAGAAACTATGTCCTGACCATGCCGATTTGGTGCTTATCAAAGTCGAAATTGCGGTTGCACGCGGTAATATTGCCGATGCGAAGGCCGCTATCGACCAAAGTCTCGCCGATTCACCAAATAGCGCCCCTTTGCTGCTGTTGCGCGCACGGCTGAATTTCCAGAACCGGGACATGGTGGGTGCCGCGCTGGCGGCGGCGGATTCAGTGATCGCGGATCCCGCCAATGCATCGGCCAAGTCAGTCCTCGGCCAGGCGCTGCTGGAACTCGGTCAGACCGAGCAAGCCGCAATCTGCCTGCGCGACGCCTTGGCGGATTTGCCCACCGATATGCCGAGCCTGACTGCGCTGGCCCGTGCGGCACCCGCCGATGCGGTGGCGATGATCCGTGCGGCTATCGCATCCGGGAGTGATAACGTCGGGATACGAAACGCATTGATTACCGCCTTGCTCGAAACAAGCGACACCGATGCCGCCGACATCGAGATCAGGACTATGACAGTTCGCGGAGAGGCCGATGCCGATACCGGGATTCTGGCAGTCCAATCAGCGGTCAAATCCGGCCGATGGACCGAAGCCACGGAACTCTTCAGTAAATCGACTGCGCATCTGCCACGTCATGCTTGACGCTGGCCGCTCCGACCTGGCGATAGCCGCCGCGATCGAAACGCCGATTACCCTGCTCAGCCGTGCGATCGTGCTTGAAGATCAGGGCGAACGCAATCAAGCCCGCACCCTGATGCATCAGGTGGCCGATATGGCTCCGGACTGGGATGAGCCTTGGTTGCGGATCGGCCAAAGTTGGCGCGGCGAAGGGCGGCGCGCTGAGGCGATCGCGGCATACGATGCGGGGCTTCTGCGCAATCCCAATCGGTTCGAGAGCCTTTTGGCGCGCGGGGTTCTCACGCTCGCCCAGAACCCTCAGAATGCCGTCGTATTGTTGCAGCGCGCCGCCGATGTGGCGCCTGATCAACATCAGGTCTGGCACGCGCTGGGATACGCTCTGACCGTGCTCGATCAAGGCGTCGCGGCAGCGGACGCGCTTGCGACCGCGGGGCGGCTGGCACCGAACTGCCTGCTCTATGCGGTCGATTTGATGGATGTGATGCGACGATACGGCTTGGACGAGGTGGCCGCACCACCCGACTGGTCGGATGGGGTACGGCTCGCGATGGACGGGCGGGAGGCAAGTTCGCGCGGCGCATTCGACGAGGCCGCTGACTTGCTGGAGGCTGCGGCCATACTGCTTCCTGACGAAGTCCTCGTCCTGAAAGATCTGGCTGCCGTTTATCTCGGCACGATGCGCCCTGAAATGGCGGAACCTTTGCTGCGCGAAGCGACTCGGCTGCTGCCTGGCGACGCGGTCACGATGAACGATCTGGCAGTGGCGATGGCACGCCTGTATCGATTTGGCGAGGCCGAAGCCCTGATGAATCAGATCGGAGGCGATGACGCTTTGCCACCACAGATGCTGTTCAACAGGGGTACGTTACGGGCCGCGCTCGGCGATTTCGAAGGATCGCGCCGAGACATCGATGCGGCGAAAGCCGCGACCAGCGATTTGCGCCTGGCGCTGCAATCGGAGTGTGCGTTGCTGCCGTATCGCAGCGATGCCAACGCCGCGTCCCTGCGCGACGCCATGGCAGCCCTTGGCAACGTCCTGCCGCGCGACGACTCACCGTTGATGCGGCTGCGTCCGCTATCCGCGGCCGATCGCGATCGACCCTTGCGGATCGGCCTGTTGTCCAACACGTTGCGTCTCCATCCGGTCGCGTGGTTGACGTTCGCCGGCCTCAAGGCCCTCGACCAGACGAGGTTCTCGCTGCATTGTTTTGGTCACTATGAATCGAGCGATGTTTTCGCGCCGGATTTCGCGCGGCATGTTGCGGCATGGCATGACATCGACGCGATGACCGATCGCGAAGCGGCGGCCTTCATCGCCACCCAGGATATCGATATTCTGATCGACCTGAGCGGCATCGGCGATGGCGGGCGGACGCCAATCATGGCGTACCGGCCCGCGCCGGTGCAGATCAAATGGGTCGGGACGCAGGCCTCGACCTCCGGCGTACCAACGATGGACTGGCTGATCAGCGATCGATGGGAAACGCCCGAAGGATACGATCGCTTATATACCGAAAAACTGCTCCGGATGCCGGATGGGACGCGCGATTGATTTTGCGCTGTCCGCAATTCTCCGAACCCAGAGTGTTGGATCGGTTCATCGGGCGGGCCGAAGCTCTCGGACTACCGTCATCGCGGTTGACCCTTCAGGGAAAGGCATCGCATCAGCTTTTCATAGCGTCCTATCGCGACATCGATATCGCCCTCGATCCCTATCCCTATTCCGGCGGCCTGACCACGTGCGAGGCGCTGTACATGGGTGTGCCGGTGATCACGCTGGCGGGTGATTTTTTTGCCGCCCGCCATTCGGTTAGTCATTTGTCGAACGTCGGGGTCGAGGGCTGCGTGGCGACCACGCCCGATGAGTATATCGAACGTGCCCTGGCGATGGCCCGCGATCTGCCGGGTCTCGCTGCGCTGCGGGCGCGGTTGCGGGCGCAGGTGCTGCAAAGCCCGCTATGCGATGCGCCGCGCTTCGGCAAAAACCTCGACGACGGGTTGCGGTTCGCCTGGCATGAGTATTGCGCGGTCGCGCTCTCGGCCGCCGCTTGATCTGAGGGCGTGTCTGTGGTCCTGCGGATTGCATGACACGCTTCACCGCCCGCATCCAACGCACCAGACCAGCTGCCACCTTCGCCATGGCCGCCCGCGCCCGCGCCCTGCGCGCCGCTGGCAAGGACGTTATATCCCTGTCGATCGGCGAGCCTGATCTGCCCACGCCCGCGCATGTCATCGAAGCGGCCCATCGCGCTGCACAGGCTGGCGAGACAAAATATCCGCCCATCGCCGGAACCGAGGCCTGCCGTGCCGCAGTTGCGCGCAAATTTGTCCGCGAACAGCATCTGCCGATCACTGCTAAGGACGTGCTGATCACCAACGGCGGTAAGCAGGCGATCTTCAACGCAGTCATGGCGGTGATCGAGCCCGGCGACGCGGTGATCATCCCCGCCCCGTGTTGGGCCGGGTACATCCAGGTCGTCGAATTCGCCGGCGGTGTACCGGTGTTTCTCGAGGGTCCGGCCGCCAGCGGCTTCCGCCTCGACCCGGCAGCACTCGAAGCGGCCATGACCGATCGAACCCGTCTGCTGCTGTTGAATTATCCCAACAATCCGTCCGGCGCCGTCGCCGATGCCGCCCTGCTCGAATCGGTTGCCGCGGTGCTGCGCCGGCATCCGCAGGTCTTGGTGATCTCGGACGATATTTATGAACATCTGATTTTTGAGGGCGCTTACCATACGCTCGCCGCCGTCGCACCGGACTTGGCCGATCGCATCGTCACCATGAGCGGTGTCTCGAAATCCTATGCGATGACGGGGTGGCGACTCGGTTTCTGCACCGGCCCGGCCGACTGGCTCGCCGCGATGAGTCTGGTGCAGGGCACCGCCACCGCCGGCGTTTCCACCATCAGCCAGGCCGCCGCGGTCGCCGCGCTCGATGGACCGCTGGACCTGTTGGCCGAGCGCCGTGCCATCTACCGCCGTCGCCGCGATCTGGTCACGGCCGCGCTGGCCGATGCCCCAGGGCTGATCTGCGCGAAGCCCGAAGGCGCGTTTTACGCTTTTCCCGCCGTCACCGGCCTGCTTGGCCGTAGTACGCTGGCCGGGCAGCGGCTGATGAACGACGATGACGTGGCCAACGCCCTGCTCGATGAGGCGCTGGTCGCGACGGTGCCGGGCTCGGCGTTCGCGATGGCCGGGCATATCCGCCTCTCCACTGCAACCGGTGATGCCGTGCTGGCCGAAGCCTGCGCCCGCATCGTGCACTTCTGCGGCGCCTTGCGCTGATCGGCTCGTTCCGAGGGCGCCGTTCAAAACCCGAGCCATCGCACCAGAAATGGCACGAGGATCGCGGTGATCAGCCCGTTCAACCCGATCGCGAGGCCACCGAACGCCCCGGCGGTTTCGCTCACCAGCAACAGGCGCGCCGTCGCCAACCCGTGCGCGCCGGTGCCCCCGGCCAATCCCTGCGCCCGGCGGTCCACGATCCGGAGCAGGCGAAACACCGGAATGCACACCAGCCCGCCGAACACGCCGGTCAGCAATACGAAAATCGCGGTCAACGAGGGAATCCCTCCCAGATCCTGCGAAATCCCCATCGCGATCGGCGTCGTGACCGATTTCGGCGCCATCGAAATCACCACATCGCGCGGCGCCCCTAACCCATGCGCGAGCAGCATGGCAGACACCGAAGCGGTGATCGATCCGGCTGTTACCGCCACCAGAATCGGCACCAGATTCCGGCGCATCGTTGCAAAATTGGCATACATCGGCACCGCCAGCGCCACCGTCGCCGGCCCGAGCAGAAACTGCACATACTGCCCACCCCGGAAATATGCCCGGTACGACGTGCCGGTCGCCAGCAGCAGAACCGCCAGCACGGCGATCGAGATCATGATCGGGTTGGACCAGGCGGCATGGCCGGTCCGCCGATCCAGCCAGGCCGCCGCTTGCCAGACCAGCAAGGTCGCGACCAGACCAAGCTGCGGCCCGCTCTGCAGATAGACCCACACGTGATACAAATCGCCGCCCGCCAGACCCTGCATCAGCGTTCTCCGCGCGCGAAAATCTGCATCAGCGTTCCCGTCACGCCGAGTGCCAGCAGCGTCGAAACCGGCACCGCCACTGCAATCGCCAGCGCATCGACCCTGATCACATGCAATTCGTTCACGATCCCGACCCCCGCCGGCACGAACAGCAACCCAAGCTGGCGCAACAGCCCGCCCGATGTCTCTTGCAGCGCGGGCGATGGCCCGCCGCGCCAAACCAGCAGTGCCAGCAGAAACACCAGCCCCAGCACCGGCCCGGGGATCGGCCAGCCGGCGGCGTGGGCAATGATGGTGCCAAGCAATTGGCACACCAGCAGTAGCGTGATCGCTCCGACCATGATCTCTCCGTGTCAGGCATGAATCCGCCGCCGACCAGACTGGCCAAAGGCAGCGGATTGAGGTGTTATCGAAACATGAATCCCCATCTCGCCGCCCTGGTGCTCCGATTGCAAGAGCAACCATCACATACCGGGTCGCTGATCATGACGCTGATGGGCGATGCGATCATGCCGCGCGGCGGCGCCGTCGCCCTGTCGACCATTCTCGACCTGTGCGCCGGCCTCGATATCGGTTCGGGCGTCGTCCGCACCGCCGTATCACGCCTCGCGGCCGATGGCTGGTTGGTCGCCAGCCGGCAAAGCCGTGCGAGCTTCTATGAAATCGGCCGGGTCCGGCGCGGCGAATTCGTCCGCGCCGCGCGACACATCTTCGGCCCCAGCCGCCGCCCGCAGGTCGAACAGCTCAGCCTGATCCTGCTCGAGGCCGGTGAAGCGCGCGAGGCGCTGCGCAATCGCCTGACCCGGCTCGGCTTCGTTGCATGGCAAGGCGTCATGATCGCACCGGAACGCCCGCTGCCGCCCTCGGTCGCGGCCAACGTCCTCGCCGTCACCGCCACCGCGACCGATGATACCATCATGCGCCTCGCGACCAAGGCATGGCGGCTCGAAGGGCTTGCAGCACTCTATGCGGATTTCATCGAATCCTTCCGCCCCATCACCGAAATCGCCGCCGGCTTCACCCCCCGCGATGCGATGCTGGCGCGCACCCTGATCATCCATGATTATCGCAGGATCATGCTGCGCGATCCCCGCCTGCCGGTGGCGTTTCTGCCCTCGTCCTGGATCGGCGCCGACGCACGGCGCCTGTGCGCCGCGATCTACGCTGGCTTGCGCCCGGCATCCGAACAATGGCTCGATACCAACGCGCTCATCCAGTACGGCAGTTTGCCGCCCGCCGATTCATCCCTCGGCCACCGCTTCGCCGACCTGCGCTGAACCGCGCGGCCGAGCCCCAGCCAGAAACAGCGCAACCGCCCGGGCAATTCGCGCATCCAGCACTGCCCGGCTGGGTGCCTTGCCGATGCCGAGCAGCATCTCGATGTGGATATTGCCGATCACCATGCCATAGAGCATCTGCGCCGCTTCCTCGGGGTCCGCGATCATCAGCGTGCCGGCGGCGCAGCAGGATTTGAAATAGAACTGCAACGCATCGCGGCAGGGTTTCGCACTTTCGCGGTCGAGCAGGCGCGAGAGCGTCGTGCCATGAATATACTCCGCCATGATCAGGCGCAGCAGCGCAACCACCGATGGGCTGAGCACATGACGGGCCCAGACCGAAAGCATCTCGTGCAGTACATCCTCGACCGAGCGTCCCGCAGTCTCAACCGAAAAATCAAACGGCTTGCGGTGCTGGGCGAGCAAGGCGGTGAACAATTCCTCTTTCGACTGTACCAGTTGATACAGTGTCCGTTTCGAAATCCCGGCCGCCGCGGCCACATCATCCATGGTCGCTTCATGGTAGCCGCGTTTGGCAAACACCCGCTCCGCCGCCGCGATCAAGGCCGTACGGCGCCGCGCCACCGTGTTGGCGATGCTCCGTGCCGATGAGGCCTGCGACTCATCGCCCGAACCCGGGCGTGGTGTGCGTGAAACGGCTGTGTTGGTATCCATCAATTCTTTCCCGGACTATGCAAAACATTGCAGAGACCCACCCCGATTTCAAGCGCTTGCGCCACGTGTTTCGATCAGCTTGACGAGAGCGGTGAAAACTCGGTAGTTTCCAATTCGAACTTCAGGAGGCTTCGCCGCGCAGATGCTGGCACCACGAATTCGGGCCACGAACGATCTGTTGCGTCACGATCATCACCCGGCATGACAGATCATTCTTCACCATTGCGCCCCTGGGTGCGATCAAGCTCCCGCCGCCGTTCTGGCCTGTTCGGCCCGGCGCTGCTCTGCACTTCGGTTTTGGGCGGCTGTGCCGTCGGGCCGAATTACCATCGGCCTGCGGCACCGCGCGTCACGAGCTACACCGAACATACGCTCCCCGCCACCATGACGACTGCGCGGGCCGAAGGCGGCGCGGCGCAACGCCTGGTCACGGGTCGGGCGATCGAGGGTGACTGGTGGAGCTTGTTCCACTCCCGCCCGCTGGACCGTTTGATTGCCGCGGCTCTCGCCAATAACCCCAGCTTGCTCGCTGCGCAGAACGCCTTGCTGGCGGCGCGCGATACCACCCGCGCCCAGCAAGGTTCGTTCTTCCCCTCGCTGAGCGGCAGCTTCCAAGACACGCGGGAACGCAGCTCAACTGCCGCCAACGGCACCGCGGCCAGCGGCACCGGCAGCGCGCCGTTCTCGCTGCTGAACGCCTCAGTCTCGGTCTCCTACTCGCCGGATATTTTCGGCGGCGTCCGCCGTCAGGTCGAAGATCTCCGCGCCCAGGCCGAGGATCAGCAGTTCGCCCTCGAAGCCACCTACCTCTCGCTCACCGCCAACATCGTCACCGCCGCAGTCACCGATGCCTCACTGGTCGAACAAATCAAGGCAACCAACCAGATCATCGCGGCGGAGGAGCACGAACTCCGCATTTTGCACAGCCAAGTCGCGCTCGGCGGCATCCCCGCCGCCAACGAGCTGACGCAGGAAAGCCAGCTCGCCCAGACCCGCGCCACCTTGCCGCCGTTGCAGAGCCAGCTCGCCCAGGAACGTAACCAACTTGCCGCCTACGAAGGCGTGCTACCCAACCAGTTCCATCTGGATAATTTCAACCTCGCCGATCTCACGCTGCCGCACGACCTGCCGGTGAGCCTACCGTCCGCGCTGGTGCGCCAGCGACCGGATATCCGCGAGGCGGGCGCCGTGCTCCACGAGGATACCGCACTGGTCGGCGTCGCCACGGCGAACATGCTGCCGCAGATCACGCTGACCGGCAGCGTCGGCCACGAAGCCCTCTCGGCTGCCTCGCTGTTCACGCCGCAAACTCTGCTGTGGAGTCTCGCATCCGACATCACGCAGCCGCTGTTTCAGGGCGGCACGCTGTTGTTCAAGCGCCGCGCCGCGATCGCGACCATGCGCGAAGCCGCCGCCACCTATCAGAACACCGTCGTGCTCGCCTTTCAGAACGTGTCGGACACGCTGCTCGCCCTGCATTACGATGCCTCGACCCTCGCCGCCGACGCGATTTATGAGCAATCCGCCCAGCGCAGCCTAGTCGTGACGGAACATCAGTACCGGCTCGGCGGCGCGACCTACACCTCGGTGCTCACCGCGGAACAGACCTATCAAACCGCCGTCATCGCCCGCATCAAGGCCAGCGCGCAGCGCTATGCCGACACCGCCGCCCTGTTCCAGGCGCTCGGCGGCGGCTGGTGGCACCGCCAGGATATTGCGAAAGACGTACAAACTTGCTGTGGAGTCCTGCCATGACGGCGCAAGCAGTCGAACCGACACCCGCCGGCCCGGTCGGTGCCACCCCCAAACGCGCTGCGAAACCGCCGCGCCCGATCCTGCGCATGGTCATCATGCTCCTGCTGGTCGGGGTCGTCCTGTTCCTGATCTTCGGGTTCGGCGCCTTCCGCAACATCATGATCGGCAAGTTCCTCGCCAAGCTGAAAAACCCGCCGCAGACGGTCGCGACCGTCATCGCGGAAAAAACACCGTTCCAGCCACGCGAAACCGCTACCGGCACCCTCATCGCCCGCCAGGGTGCGGCACTCTCGGCACAGACCGCCGGCATCGTGCAAAGTATCGATTTTCACTCCGGCGACGATGTCAGGAAGGGCCAGCTCCTGGTCACGCTGCGGCCCAACAACGACGAGGCCTTGCTCGCCCAGTTGCAGGCAACCGCCACGCTCGACCGCGTCACCTACCAGCGTGACCTTGCGCAGTACCACGCCCAGGCGGTCAGCATGCAGACCGTCGATACCGATCGCGGCAATCTCGCCAGCGCCGAAGCCCAGGTCAAAAGCCAGCAGGCGCTGATGGCCGAGAAAAAAATCTACGCCCCGTTCTCCGGCCGCATCGGCATCCGCCAGGTCGATCTCGGCCAGTATCTCGCCGCCGGCACCACCATCGCCTCGCTCGAGACACTGAACCCGATCGACATCGATTTCTACCTACCCCAGGCCGCGTTGCGTACCATCCATCCGGGCATGAAAATTCAGATCACGGTCAACGCCTTCGAAGCCACGCCGTTCACCGGCACGATCGAGGCGCTGGATTCCTCAGTCAGTACCACCACCCGCATGATCCAGGTTCGCGCCAGCCTGAACAACCCGCACAACGAGCTGCGCCCAGGCATGTTCGCCCGCGTCGCGATCGATGTCGGCGCCCCAGCCAATCTGGTTACCCTGCCGCAGACCGCAATCGCCTATAATCCCTATGGCGATACTGTGTTTCTGGCGGTGAAGGACAAAAACACGCCCAATTCCCCCGCTGGGGCCGCTGCCGGCACGGACAAGACAGCCAAGCATCCATCCCTGCAGGCCCGCCAGGTGTTCGTCACCCTCGGCAGCGCGCGCGGCGATCAGGTTTCAGTCGTCAAAGGTGTTACCGCCGGCCAACAGGTGATCGTGGCCGGCCAGATGAAGCTGCGCAATGGCACCCCGCTGCTGATCAACAACAAAATCCTGCCGTCCAATTCGCCCAACCCCGTCGTGCCGAATCACTGATCCATGAAAAATTTCACAGCCCTATTCATCAAGCGGCCCGTGCTTGCGTTCGTGGTCAGCGCCGCAATTCTCGTGATCGGTCTGAAAGCGATGGACGGTCTCGCCGTCCTCGAATATCCAAAGACCGAAAACGCCACCATCACGATCAGCACGACCTATCCGGGTGCCGACCCCAACACCATGGCAGGCTTCGTCACCACCCCGATCGAGCACGCCGTCGCCCAGGTCAACGGCATCGATTACATGACCTCGACCAGCCAGACCAGCGTCAGCACCATCACCGTCAACCTCGTGCTGAACTACAATGCCGACAAGGCGCTGACCGAAATACAGGCGCAAATCCAGTCCGTCCTCAACCAATTGCCCAGCGGTACCCAGCAGCCCCAGCTCAAGCTGCAGATCGGCCAGCAACTCGATGCCATGTATATTGGCTTCAAGAGCGACGTCCTGAGTCCCAACCAGGTCACCGACTATCTCACCCGCGTGGTCCAGCCCGAATTGCAGTCGGTCCAGGGCGTCCAGGTAGCCGAGATTCTCGGCGCGCAGAATTTCGCGATGCGCGTCTGGCTCGAACCCAACAAACTCGCCGCCTACGGGCTCACAGCCAGCCAGGTCTATACCGCACTCTCCAACAATGATTTTATCAGCGCTCTCGGTAATTCCAAAGGCACCAACACACAGACCTCGCTCACCGCCTCCACCAGCCTGCACAGCGCCGCCGCGTTCCGCAACCTCGTGCTGCTGCAATCGGGCGGTGCCATCGTCCGGCTGGGCGATGTCGCGAAAGTCGAACTCGGGTCCGCCACCTACGATGGCGAAGTCGCGTTCGATGGCAAACCCGGCGTCTATATCGGCATCCAGGTGGCACCCGGCGCCAACCTGCTCACCGTGGTCAACGCCGTCACCAAAAAATTTCCGCAAATCCAGTCGGCGCTGCCCTCTGGGCTGGTCGGCGCGGTGGTCTATAACTCGGCCGAATTCGTCAACGCCTCGATCCATGACGTGATCGCCGCCCTGATCGAGGCGCTGCTGATCGTGGTCGTGGTAGTGTTCGCCTTCCTCGGCACGCCGCGCTCGGTCATTATCCCGATCATCGCGATCCCGCTCTCGCTGATCGGCACGTTCGCGGCCATGCTGATGCTCGGCTTCACCATCAACTTGCTCACTTTGCTCGCCCTCGTGCTCGCGATCGGCCTGGTGGTCGATGACGCGATCATCATCGTCGAAAACGTCAACCGCCATCTCGACATGGGCGAACCGAAACTCACCGCTGCGATCAACGCCGCCGGCGAACTCGCCGCCCCGATCGTCGCGATGACGGTGGTGCTCGCCGCGGTCTATGTGCCGATCGGCTTTCAGTCCGGCCTCACCGGTGCGTTGTTCACGGAATTCGCCTTCACCCTGGTTTCCGCCGTCACCATCTCGGCCATCGTCGCGCTCACCTTGTCACCCATGCTGTCGTCACGCCTGCTGCGTCACATCGGCCCTGACGATCACAGTCTCGAAGCCCGGCTGTCGCGCTTCATCGATCGCCGGTTCGAGCTGGTTCACCGCCTTTATATGCGCCTGCTTCGCGGCAGCCTGAAAACCGTGCCGGTCACCCTGACGTTCGGGGCCATCATTCTGGTCAGCATTTATTTTCTGGCGGTCGGCTCGAAAAGTGAGCTCGCGCCGCAGGACGACCAGGGCGTCGTCATCCTGTCGTCCACCTCCGCCCCCAACGCCACCCTGGACCAGAAACTCCTCTGGGATCACGAGCTCAACAAACTCATGATCGCGCATAAATCGGTCGCGCATACTTTCCAGTTCGAGACCACCACCTTCTCGATCGCCGGCATGGTGCTGAAACCGTGGGATCAGCGCAAAAAATCGGCGCAGGAACTCCAGACCGAAATTCAGAACCAGGCCGCCGCTGGCGTTGCCGGCCAACAGATCGTCGCGTTCCAGCCGCCGCCACTGCCCGGTTCGCAAGGCTTGCCGGTACAGTTCGTGCTGAAAACTACCGAATCCTTCGCCCAACTTAACACCGTGGCGCAAAAAGTGCTGGCCGCCGCACTCAAGACCGGCAAATTCATCTTTCTGCAAAGCGATCTGAAAATCGACCAACCGCAAGCGACTGTGAAAATCGACCGCGCCAAGGCAGCGAATCTCGACTTAACCATGAACCAGGTTGGTGATTCTCTGTCTCAGGCGCTGGGCGGCAATTACGTCAACTATTTCAGTCTCGACGATCGTTCGTATCAGGTGATCCCGCAGGTCTCACAGAAATATCGCCTCAACGTGTCGCAACTCCTGACCTACCCGATCACGTCGATCGGCGGCGTCCCAATCCCGCTTGGCGCGATCGCCACGATTGTTCCCACCGTCATCCCAGAATCGGTCAACCACTTCCAGCAGCTCAACGCCGCCACCATACAGGGCGTCGCAGCACCCGGCGTCTCCACCGGTGAAGCCGTCAGTGTGCTACAACAGGTCAGCAAAAAAATCCTCCCCGCCGACTACGACATCGATTACGGCGGCGCGATGCGCCAGTTCGTCCTCCAGCAGGGCGGTTTCCTCGGCACGTTCGGCGTCGCGGTCATCGTCATCTTCCTGGCCCTCGCCGCCCTGTTCAATTCGTTCCGCGACCCGCTGATCATCCTGGTTTCGGTACCGATGTCGATCGCCGGCGCCCTCATCTTCATCTACCTCGGCTTCGGCCTCAGCCTGAACATCTACACCGAAGTCGGTCTGGTCACGTTGATGGGCCTGATCAGCAAACACGGCATCCTAATCGTCGAAGTCGCCAACGAAGGGCAGATCGAGGGCATGACCAAGCGCGAAGCGATCGAACACGCGGTCGGCATCAGACTCCGCCCCATCCTAATGACCACAGCCGCCATGGTGCTCGGCGTCGCCCCCCTGATCATCGCCACTGGCGCAGGCGCCGCCGCCCGCTACAACATGGGCATGGTCATCGCCACTGGTCTCGCTATCGGTACACTATTCACCCTCTTCGTTCTACCCGCCGTCTATCTGCTGATCGGCCAACAGCGCACCGCCGAGACGAAGTGAAACGCAGGGGGCGTTGATGGCGCGTGAGTAGAGCCAAGCGGCTTGGGTCCCTGGCTCCCGCGTGCTGCTGCGCATCGGCCTGGCGATCGCGGGGCATTATTTCGTGCGTTTCCGCAGCGTGCAACCGGATGATCCTCGACAGCGACGACACCTTCGATGCCGTCCACGGCGCGTGGTGTTTTCGCTCCCTGATGCCGCGCCGGTCGCGCCGACGTGGCATCCAATTCGATACCTTGGGCGTGCGCCCGACCACATTCGCCGTACGGATCGAGACAGTGAAAAAATCAATTCGCCTGCATCCGCCGCAATCGGTGCCGGATCAAGCGATTCTTGGCTATATCCTGGCCAGACTGCGCTGCCAGCTCAGATTGGCCGGAGAACGGTCACGAACCCACGATGTCAGGTTGGATGGGTCCCCTCATCGAAAACGACGGAGATCGCGTGGTGGATCACTGACGCCCGATGAGTACCCTTTGATTGCCCATCAATTTAAGCCCACCGCGCGTCGATAGCGCCGCCCCAACGTCAGTCCCCCAAACAAACACAAATTTCTTGCTTTTTTTCATAAACAAGAAGACTTCCCGTTTGACCCCAAGGTCCACAATGTCCTCTGGCACGTCCCGAATTGCACCCCATGTGCCTGCAAATAACCGCGTCAACCACGGGAGCGCCTCATGTCGAAATCCGCCGCCGCCATTTTGCTTGCCCTCGGCCTCGCCAGCGCCGCGCCGGCCTACGCGGCACCACTCGCCCCCGGCGCCACCGCCCCCGATTTCTCGGCAACCGCCACGATGGCCGGCAAGACCTTCCACTTCAATCTTGACCACGCGCTCAAATCCGGCCCCGTCGTGCTCTATTTCTACCCCGCCGCCTTCACCGCCGGCTGCACCATCGAGGCGCATGATTTCGCCACCGCCATGCCTGCCTTCCACGCGCTGCACGCCACCGTCATCGGTGTCTCGATGGACGGCGTCGCCATCCTGAAAAAATTCTCGGTCAGCGACTGCCGCAGCCGCTTCCCCGTCGCCTCCGACAAATCCGGCGCCATCAGCCGCAGCTTCCACGCCGTCATGCCCGGCGACTCCCACTACGCGGACCGCATCAGCTACGTCATCGCCCCCAACCATAAAATCATCGCAACCTACCGCTCCGAAAACCCGGACCACCACGTCGCCACAACCATGGCAGCGGTAAAAGCGTGGGACGCCAATCACCCGCCCGCCTGATGACCACACCGAACCGGTCGCCTGACTTCACCCCCGCCACCATCGCCCGCTTCACCCACCTCGGTCTTCCGACGGAGACCATTTCGCCCTGGCTCGACCAGCAATTATCCCGCCGCACCGACCCTGATTTCGCCGCGCTGTTCGCCGATCACATCGATTTGCCGGGCATTCACCCTGCCGATTACCTTCATAAAATCATCCCGACCCCATCCGGCGATCTGCTCGGCGGCATCCGCTTCTACGGCCAGCACATCACGAAACCCTTCGTCGAACTCCTCGCCTGGACCGGCCCGATCGACCTGCCCGCGTGGCGCACCGCCATCACCGCTGCCTGGTCCCGCTTCAACCCCACGCAATTCCGCGTGCTCGCCACAAATCAACCCGACTTCGCCGGCGCCGTGATCGACCAGTCCATCCACGTCGGCCGCGCAGGGGTCATGGCCGAAACCCCGACCACCCCACGCGTCGCCCTGCAACCCTGCCCAAACCCCGCCGATGCCGCCGCAGAGGTCGCCGCCTGGTACGACGCCTTCGCAGCCGATCACCCCACGGTCGCCGCCGAACTGCACCCCGCCGACACCGCCGAACTCGCCGCCTGCCACGCCGACGGCACGCTCGATTTCATCACCATCGACGGCGCCATCGCCGGCCTCATCGCCACCGAACCCGGCCCGATCGACTGGCTGCACGGCCATGTGATGATCGAGGAAATCCTCGCCCCCGCCCACCGCGGCCGCGGCATCGCCGCCCAAGCCCAACGCTTGCTAGCGGCCCGGCTCGCGACCACGCACGGCAGCGACACCCTGATCACCGGGACCATCCAACGCCTGAACATCGCCTCGCACCGCGCCGCCACCAATGCCGGAAGGCCCGCCATCATGGACTACCGCTTCCTGCCGCTCGGCTGACGAAATCGCGACGACCGCAACAATACCAATTGGTAACCCGACCCTGTTATACCGCACTGCGGTAGCGCACCCGCCCGGTGCGGCGTATAGGACGCGCACCGAACCAAACAGGGGATCACCGATGAACAACACTCATCCCACCATCACCAAAACCCGCGTCACCGCCATGCCGGGGGACGGCATCGGCCCTGAAGTGTTCGACGCGACCCGCCGCATTTTCGAGGCCGCCAACGCCCCGATCGAGTGGGAAATCGCCGAAGCCGGCGCCGAGGCTTTCAAAAAAAACATCCCCTCCGGAGCACCGCGCGAAACCCTCGACAGCATCGCCCGCAACGCCCTCGCCCTGAAAGGCCCGCTGGAAACCCCGGTCGGCTACGGCGCCAAATCCGCCAATGTCACGTTACGCAAACATTTCGAACTCTACGCCAACATCCGCCCGGTGCGTGAACTCCCCGGCATCAAGACGCCCTTCACCGGGCGCGGCATCGACATGGTGATCGTCCGCGAAAACGTCGAAGACGTCTACGCCGGCATCGAACATATGCAGACGCCCGATGTCGCCCAATGCCTCAAACTCATGACCCGCCCGGGCTGCGAGCGCATCATCCGCGCCGCCTTCGGCCTCGCCCTCGCGGAAGACCGCAAAAAACTCACCTGCGCCACCAAGGCCAACATCATGAAACTCACCGAGGGCATGATGAAGCGCGTCTTCGAGCAGGTCGGCCCGGAATACCCCAGCATCGCGCAGGACCACATCATCATCGACAATTGCGCCCACCAGTTGGTCATCGCCCCTGAGCAATTCGACGTGATCGTCACCTCGAACATGAACGGCGACATCATTTCCGACCTCGCGGCCGGCCTGGTCGGCGGCCTCGGCATCGCCCCCTCGGCCAATCTTGGCGACCACGCCGCCATTTTCGAAGCGGTCCACGGCTCCGCCCCGCAGATCGCCGGCAAGGGTCTCGCCAACCCCACCGCGCTGCTCTCCGCCGCCATCATGATGCTGCGCCACATCGGCGCCTTCGAGACCGCCGCCACCATCGAACAGGCGCTGTTCATCACTCTGGCCGAAGGCGAAAACCTCACCGGCGATCTCTCGCCGCGCGGCCACGGCGTGGGCACCGATAAATTCGTGGGGCAGATCATCGACAATCTCGGCCGCAGCAGCAATCTGGCCTCACGCGAATATCGTCCGCTGCACCTCACACCCTGGCCCAACCTCACCGCCCATACCGAACCGAAGAGCCGGGAACTGATCGGCGTCGATGTCTTCATCGAAAGCGATCTTTCCGCCGCCGACCTCGGCGATTCACTGACCAAGATCGCCGAAGGCAGCGCGCTGCGCCTCGATTCGATTTCCAACCGCGGCGTCCAGGTCTGGCCCTCGACCGGCGGCCAGACCTTTCTGGTCGATCATTTCGACTGCCGTTTCATGCTGCTCACCCCCGCCGAAGGCAACGTGCCGCAAGGCATCGCCGACCTGGTCGGCAAGATCGGCCAGAACCACGCGTGGATGCATGTGGAAAAACTTCAGCGCTTCGACGGCAAGGACGCCTTCGAACGTCCCCAGGGCGAGGGCTGAGGGTTGCAGTTGATTACAGAAATTGATTGTAATCAATAAATATTGGTCAAAACTCCATAAATATTTGTAACCGCTACGCTGCTTGTTTCTATCAGGATTAAGTCGAATTATCGGGGCGCAGGCGATGATCTCGGGATGAATATTGTCCCGCCGTATCACCGCCTGCCGCCGCCCGGGGCGTTCTTGTCCGGTTTCACCGCCATCAGGCGGACACCATCAACAAGGAGACCAGTCATGGCCGAAACCAACCACAACACCGCCGCAAAATCGCACGAAGACGCTGCCAAGGCCCATCACATGGCAGCCGAACACGCGCAGAAGGGCGACCACAAAGCATCGCTCGACCATTCGCAGAAGGCGCATGGCCTCGCGGAAACAGCGCTGAAGCAATCGACCGAAGCACACCAGACTTCCGCCAAGCACGCCAAAGCGGCCTGATTTTCGTCGGTCCGCCTCGGCTCACGGATTGTCTTATGTGAAAATACGCTGCCTGGTGAACCGCCGTATAACCAGCCAACCGATCATCGACGCAACGCCGCACACCACCGCACCCCACGCCATATCGATCAACGTGAGTTCCAGCGTCCAGTGCTGCAAGGTCGCATCATTGGTCAGATCATAGAGACCATAGGTAAAAATCCCGAACAGCGCGCCGTACCCGAGCGCGCTCGAAGCCCGCCCGCTCGCTTGTGCACGTGGCATCACGAAGACCATCAGCCCTAGCACTTCAAGCAGATACACCGCGAGCGCCGGCACCGGTTTGAACCCGGTCAGCAGAATACCACCGAGCGTCGCGCGATAGATTGGCGTGCTGGTCAAACTCAGCCAGATCGCATCCATCACCAGAAACGCAATCAAGGTCGCGCAATAAAGTCCAATCCGTCCACGCATGGCATATCCAGTTCCTGTTGACCTTCGATATGCGTCGCCCCTGCACGAGCGCAAGCGAAATCATGCCGACGATAACACGGAAGCCCACATATCGATCAACTCCCTGTTAATTTCAATGATTTAACGTGCGTTGCTGACAAATAGGTGGCACGTCACCCTGGAAGCGAGAATTGTGCCGCCTGGGCGGACGGAGGTTTTCAATGAGTTTTTCACGGCGTTTTCTGCTCGATGCCGGGGTCAAGGCCACGATCAGCCTGCCCTTGTGGATGCAGTCAGCACTTGCGCGCGCGGCCGGGCGCGATCAGGCCAGGATGATCACGCCGGCGGCCTATCGCGAGGCCACCAGAAATCGCCTCGTCGTGATCGATCCGGGCCACGGCGGCCACGATCCCGGCTGCATCGGTAACGGCGATCTGTTCGAAAAAAACATCGCCCTGTCGGCCGCCTGGGATCTGCGCCATGCCTTGCAGCGCGGCGGCTACGAGGTGGTCATGACCAGGGCGCGGGACATCTTCATTCCGCTGCAAACCCGGGTCGATATCGCCGAAAAACATAAGGCCGCCCTGTTCCTATCGATGCATGCCAACTCGGTCGCCCCCAATACAACCGTGCGCGGCGCCAGCGTCTATACGTTTTCCGATAAAGCGTCGGACCGGCTCGCCGCCACCATCGCCAGTTCGGAAAACAGCGTCGAACGCATATCAAACCCGACGTTTCGCGGTGTCTCGCCCCAGGTGGGCAAAATCCTGTTCAGCCTGATGGCGCACAGCACGAAAATCGAATCACTGCTGTTGCAGCAAAAAATGGTCGGGTCCCTGGCCCGCGAAGTCACCATGCTGCAAAATCCGGCCCGGCACGCGACCTTCGCGGTCCTGCAATCCTCCGCCATCCCGAGCGTGCTGGTCGAAACCGCCTTCCTGTCGAACCCGCAGGATGAGGCGGCGCTGCGCACCAATGCGTTCCGCGAGCGCATCGCGGGCTCGATGAAGGCGGCGGTCGATGCCTGGTTCCTCGCCAAACAGCACGCCGTCGCCAATCTCTGAGGCTGTGCCGTGCCCAAGCGCCGCCGCGTCACACTCGGTCTTGGTGGTTTCGTCTGGCTCGCCTCGACGCGCGCGCTGTTGGCCGACACGCTCGAATCACCCCATGCCGCCGGCTACACCGACCACCACGGCACCGACGGCAATGACTGCGCGACCTGCCAGTTCTTCCGCCCCGACCACGCCGCACCCGCACGCGTCGGGCGCTGCCAACTGGTCGCCGGACCGATCATGCCAACCGGCCATTGTTATTTTTACGCCCGCCGGTGAACCCCTGTCCATGCCAGGGGCCTGAACACCCCCGACATGGCCCCCATGGCTACCCGGCCGTGGAACTGTCGATCCAGCCGATATTGCCATCACTGCGCCGATAAACCACGTTGAGGGCGCGATTGGCCGAGTTGCGGAACATCAACACCGGCTGATCCGCCAAATCCATCCGCATCACCGCCTCGCTGACCGACAGGAAGGCGATCTCGGTCAGAGCCTCGGCGACCACCGCCGCGTGCGGGCCGGTGTCCGGTCCGGTGGCCAGATCATGGGCCGCACCGTTCGGGGCCGGCGCGTCCTCGCGCTCGTAGACCTCCTGCAACACATATTGGCGCGCCGCCTCCGGCCGTTCGCGCCCGGCGATCTCGCGGGCGTGCTCGTTCACCCGACGGCGGTAGCGGCGCAGTCGTTTCGCGATATGCTCGGCGGCATCGTCGAACGCGGCATGGGCATCGGCCGCTTCGCCTTCGCCGCGCAGGGTGAGGCCGCGGGCGGCGTGCACGTTGATGTCGCAGGTAAAAAAACTGCGGGCGCGGCTGAACGTAACGTTCGCTTCGAGCGCATGATCGAAATATTTCGTGGAAATAACGTCCAGGTGATTGGCCACATGGACGCGCAGCGCATCGGACAGATCGACTTGTTTGCCGGAGACCGTGATTTGCATCGCCAGGATCCTTGTTGTTAGCGCGTTGCCCGTTCTCGACCGTGCCGGGCTCAGGGTTCGGCCGAAAGCCCCTTGTCCCGCTTGCGCTGCGCCGAGCCGGGAATGCGCATCGCCTCGCGGTATTTGGCCACAGTTCGGCGCGCGATGTCTATGCCTTCCTTTTGTAACAATTTGGCCAGAGCATCGTCAGACAGGACAACGTTGGCCGGTTCGGCCTCGACGAGGGCGGCAATCCGGTGACGCACCGCCTCCGCGCTGTGGCTTTCGCCGTTCGCGCCCGAAAGTGCAGTGGTGAAAAAGAATTTCATCTCGAAAATGCCGCGTGGCGTCGCGATCACTTTGTTCGAGGTCACGCGGCTGACCGTGCTCTCGTGGATCTCGAGCGCCGCGGCGACTTCGCGCAGGGTGAGCGGCTTAAGAAAGCCGATGCCGAGGCGAAAAAAACCTTCCTGATGCTGCACGATCTCGCCGGCCACCCGCAAAATCGTATCGGCGCGCGATTCCAGGGCACGGATCAGCCAATTGGCGCTCTGAATCCGGTCCGACAGGAATTGCCTAGTCTCACGGGAGGCCTTCGCCGCCATGCGCGCATGAAAGCCGCGCCGGATCAGCACGCGCGGCATGGTTTCCGGGTTGAGTTCCAGCATGTAGTCGCCGTCCGGACCCGGGCGCATCAGCACGTCGGGGATCAGCGGCGTGATCGGGCCGGCATCGAACCCGGCGCCGGGCTTGGGGTTCAGGCGCTTGAGTTCGGCAATCATATCGCGCAGATCTTCGGCATCGACGCCGCACAGCTCCATCAGGCTGCGATGATCGCGTCTGGCGAGTAACTCCAGATTGGCGACCAGTGCCGCCATCGCCGGGTCGAGCCGGTTGCGCTCGGCAAGCTGCACCGCAAGGCATTCGGCCAGATCGCGGGCAAAAATGCCGGTCGGGTCGAACCGCAGCATGGTCTGGCGCACAGCTTCCAGCGCTTCGAGCGCCACACCCAGGGCGGTGGCGATCGCTTCCGGTGGATCGACCAGCCGCCCCGAGGGATCGAGCGCCATCAGCAGGGCGGACGCGATCCGGCGCTGCGCCAGATCGGGGAAGGCAAGCCTGATCTGCTGTTCCAGATGCTCGCGCAGATCGGGCGGCCGATCGGCGATCTGGCCGATCCAATCATCATCCTCGAAGCCCATGCCGGCATCGCGACCACCATCGGAGCCGGTACCGGCATCGTAGACATTGGAAAAGTCGGCATCGAGCGGTGCCTGAACGCCGCCAGGGTCCGCATCGATCGTCTGGGCATCGCCGATCGGCGCGGGTGGTGCGGGATCGGGTGCGTTGGCGTTATCAGGCAGGCCGGCCGCCTGTGGTGCGGGTTGCTCCGCATCGTCCCGCTCGATCAGCGGGTTTTTCAGCAATTCATCCTCGATGAATTGATTGACCTCGGTATTGGTGAACTGCAACAACTGGATGGCCTGCCGCAGTTGCGGGGTCATGACCAGCGATTGCGTCTGCCTTAGATCGAGCCGTGGTCCCAATGACATGCATGGATCATACCAACATCCGTAACCCTTTGGAATATCGCGGGCGGGCCTGATGGTGCGATTTTTGCATGGGGGTCGCGCCGATGGGGGCGCACGGTCAGAATACGGCCATCACTTTCAGGATCGCCGGGCCGCCGACGATCAGAAATACGCAGGGCAGGATGAAAATGATCATCGGCAAGGTCAGGAGCACCGGCAGGCGGGCCGCCCGTTCCTCGAACCGGGTCAGCTGCTCCTGACGCAGTTCGGCGGATAGCGTCCGCAGCGCCTGGGTCAGCGGCGTGCCGTATTGGATCGTCTGGATCAGTGTCGATCCCAGGCGTTTGAGACTGTCGAGACCCGTTCGGGTACCAAGGGCGGTGAGCGCGTCGCGCACCTGATTGCCGATCCGCATCTCGTTCGAGGTGATGGTCAGCTCCTGCGCGACCGCCGGGTGGGTTTCGCGGATCTCGTTGGCGACGCGGGCCAACCCTGGCTCCAGGCTCAGGCCGGCATCGGCGCAGATCACCATCAGATCGAGCGCATCGGCAAGTCCGGCCTCGACCCGTTTGACGAAGCGCTTGCGTCTCTGCTGAATGATCATGTCCGGCCCCAACAGCCCGACGATCGCGGCACCGCCGATCAACCCGATTTCAGGAATCTTGCTGAGATGGATGAGATGGAGCGATCCGAAAGCCATCGCCGGCAATCCAATGAACATCAGCAGTTTCGCACCAACGAATAGGCCCAGCGCCCCCTGATCCCTGATGCCGGCCATGCGCAGCGTATGGCGCAGATCCGCCAGTGTCTTGGCGCTCAGCAAGCCGCTGCGCGCGACGGCAAACCCAAGCCCGACGATGATCCGGATATGAACGGGCGGACGGTCCGCTTCGGTCTCGGCGGCGACCGACAAGCCACCGGCGCGCGCGATGCGCCTTGCCAGTTTTTCCTCTTCGATCACCAGCTTGAGCATGAGTATGGCGATCGCGGCGATCAGCAGGAAAAACGCCGGGACCCCGACATACAGCAGCGCCATGATCGATCAGCTCAGGCTGCGCCGGATGATCGAGCGCATGGCCAGCGTCCCCATGACCAGCATGCCGACGGCCGCCCCGAAGATGACATGCCCCTTCTGGGTGGTGAACAGCACATTGAGATAGTTTGGCTGAATCAGCTCGATACCGAGTCCCGCAACGATCGGGATTGCGCCGAGAATAAGTGCGCTGGTGCGCGCCTCAGCCGCGAGTGCATAACCGCGCGCCTTCATCGCCACCCGCTTGCGGATGACCTCCGAAAGGGTCTCGAGGGTCTGGGCCAGGCCACCGCCAGCGCGGGCCTGCAAACTCAGAGCGGTTGCGAAAAACCCGTATTCGGCCAACCGCGAACGCTCCGCGAGGCTGCGCAGCGCCTGATCGAGCGGCGTGCCGATCGCGACCTGGTCCGCGATGCGCGTGAATTCGGCGCCGGTGGGTTTAGGCATGTCGCGCCCGATGATCCGCAACGCCTCCTGCACCGGAATGCCGACCCGTACGCAGCGCACGATCGTCGCCAGAGTATCGGGGAATTGGTTGAGTAGTGCTGAGGACCGCTTGGCGTGGATGGTCCCGAACACCGACCGGGCGATCACGACGCCCATCACGGGCCACATCAGCAGTCCGATGCTGCCCACCACCATGGCGATCAGCATGACGACGACACGCGCCGCCCCAATGCTGATCAGCAGAATGAGCCACCATGGTGCCGGATAATCCGGTGCGCGCAGCAGATCGATGCCGAAGACCTGGAGCAGTTTTGCGAACGGCGCGATGAATCGTGCGAAGGGATTGACCGCTTTGGGTTTTTCATCGGATTCGACGATGACGAGTCCGTTGGTTACCCGATCGAGCCGCCCGGCGAGGCGGCGTTGTGCCCGGTCGGCCTGCCAGACGTTCAATCCGACCAGAACCAGCCCTGCCGTCATGATCAAGCTGACTGCGAGCAACAGCGGCAGATGACTCATCCGAGGCTGGCTTCCTCGAGTGCCGCGGCCCAGGGACGCGCGAGGCCGAAATAGGTCAGGCGCTCATGGAAGCTCGACCGGGTGCGTGAGACGATATATTTGCCCAGCAGGCGGCCTGTGGCATCCTCGCCTTGCGTTTCATATTTGAAAATGTCGTTGAGCAGCGGCGTTTCGCCTTCGATGCCGGCGATTTCGGTAAGCTGAATCACCCGCCTGCCGCCGTCGCGCTGGCGCTCGACCTGCACGATCAGATTGACGGCCGATACCACCTGCATCCGGATGGCGCGGGGCGACAGGCCCATGCTGGCCATTTGCACCATGTTCTCGATGCGGGCGAGCGCGTCGCGCGTGTTGTTCGCGTGAATGGTCGACATCGAACCGTCGTGGCCTGTGTTCATCGCCTGCAGCATGTCGAACGCTTCAGGTCCGCGCACCTCGCCGATGATGATCCGATCGGGGCGCATGCGGAGCGCGTTGCGCAACAGGTCGCGCTGATTGATCTCGCCTTTGCCTTCAAGATTGAGCGGCCTGGTTTCGAGCCGCACGATATGCGGCTGCTGCAATTGCAGTTCGGCCGCGTCCTCGACCGTGACAATGCGTTCGGCCGGATCGATGAAGCTGCTCATGGCGTTCATCATGGTGGTCTTGCCCGATCCGGTGCCGCCCGAGATCACCACATTGAGCCGGCACCGCGCCGCGATTTCCAGGATCCGCGCGATCGACGGCGTCAATGAGCCATACTCGATCAGCCTGGCGAAACTGATCGGCTTTTTGGCGAATTTACGGATCGAGAGGCAGGGGCCATCGATCGCCAGAGGCGGCAGCACGATGTTCACGCGAGAGCCGTCCTTCAACCGTGCATCGACCATCGGCGATGATTCATCGACCCGGCGCCCGACCGAGGCGGCGATGCGCTGGCAGATGTTGGCGAGATGCGCGGAATCGCGGAACCGCACCGGAAGTTGCTGCAGCTTGCCGCGTTTTTCGGCGAACACGCGGTCAGGGCCGTTCACCATGATGTCGGTGATGGTATCGTCCTCGAGCAGCGGTTCGAGCGGGCCGAGGCCCAGCATGTCATCGACCAGTTCGTTGGCGATCTGATGCTGCTCGCGGCTGTTGAGTTGAATGCGGTGCTCGGTTGCCAACTCGGCGAGCATCACCTCGACCGTGTTGAGCAGTCGGGGCGGCGAGAGCGTCGCGATCACCGAGGCGTCGATCTTCGTCAGGCACAGCGTGCGGATCAAGTCGACATCTTCCTGCCGGATGCCCGCCGCCGGTTCAGTGCCGGGCGGGGCGACAGCAAGCGATGGTTCGCTTGGGCGGCGGCCGAAGACCGGCATCCCCTCCATCATGCGGCCCCGCCGGGGGCGGCACCGATGATTCTGGCCAAACGCAGAATCGCGTCCCGAAATTTGCCTTTCGTCGCGATCAGGCTTTCGCCAAGGTCGGCGGCCCGCGCCGCATTGGGGCCCATATCCGGCACGGTGACCGCAACGGCGACGCCGAGTTCAGCTTCGATCTGCGCTGCGGTGAGCCCCCGGCGCTTTTGATATTTATTCAGGATCAGGACGGGCCGGCTGGTCTGCATGGCACCGGCTGGCAGCGCCATCCACGATTGTGCCAGGCGTACGCTCTGCGCCGTCGCTTCGATGATCAGGACGCGCTGCTGGGCGAGTGCCAAGATTTCGCCTGCAAAGCCAAGCGGGTGGGCCGGGATGTCGGCGAGCACAAAATTGTAGCGCTGTCGCAGCGCGACCGCGAGGGCGCGGCCGCCGCCGATCCGGTGGGTCCATTGTTCGGTCAAGGGCTCTTCGGCGGCCAGAACGTGCAGCCGCTCGGTCGCCGGATGGGCGGCACGCTCGATCAGCAGCGGATCGATCCGGTCCGGCGCTTCGAGGGCGTGACGCAAGCCGGTGCTGGGCGGCACATTGGCGAACAAGGCGGCGCTGCCGCGATGAAGATCGGCATCGAGTAAAATTGTGTGGCGCCGGGTTTCGCCGCCGATCAGCCAGGCCAGATTGGCGGCGATCGTGGTCACGCCGACCCCACCACCCGCGCCGCACAGCGCGACCACGGCGCCGCCGCGGGCTGGTTCGGCTTGCGGTTCGGCGCCGGTCGCCCAGGGCAGGAACTCACGTTGCACCATGTTGGCATCGAGCGGTTTCGGCAGATATTCCTTGACGCCCAGATTGCGGGTCAGGCTGCGATAGAAGCTGACGCTGCGGTTTTCACCGATCACCAGCACTCTTGTTCCGGGGTCAACGACGGCTTCGAGCTGTACCACGGCCGACAGCGGCTGATCCTCACCGGAAATGTCGATCAGGATCGTTCGGGGGGTCGCGATGCCGCCGAGCCAATCGATCGATTGCCGGAAGCCTAATTGATGCAGAATGAGGCCGGCCGGGAACGCGGGTCCGAGCGCGGCGCGAAGGATATGGGCAGTTTCGGTATCACGCACGAAGCCGATGAAATCAGGGCGCTCTGCAATCCCCGCCGATACGGGCGTCATGAATGGGCCGCCAGGGAGAGTGCTTTCAAACGCCGTCATTGCGGCAGGGATGTCTGGTAGATCGTCATGCTCCGGCCGGACATCGGCGCGCTGACCGCGGCCAGGGCCGGTGAAACCTGACCGCTGTAGACCGGCGGCGGAGGGATGAGCAGCGGGCGTGCCGGCGAGTCGGTGGGGCGCACGATCAGCGATAGGGGGCCGAGCCGGGCTGCGACGTCGACGCGTTCAGCCTCATCGGGTGTGACTTCGAGCGTGACGGTGCGGGCCATCGCGGCTTCCTTGCGCTGAGTGTTGGCACCTTGAACCAGTCGTTGATCGATCGCGATGACCCGGACATCCGACAGGACGGTTTCGGCGGCGACGCTCTTCGCCGGCGGCAGATTCGGGGCGGAGAGGTTCTGGGTCAGGATGAGGTCGACATGGTCGCCCGGCCAGATCAGCCCGGCAGTGCCGGTGATCGCATCCACGCCGACAGAGATAGCGCGCATGCCGGGTTGCAGCACGGCCGCGAGGAAGCCGTGGTCGCCGGGGCGGATGACTTCGCCGGCTTCGATGGTCGCGCCGGCCTCGAGCGGCCGGCGGACCATGGCACCGGTGTAGGCGGAGCGATTGGCCGGCGTATCGAGCACGGCATTGGCCGGTGGCGCGCCGCCGGCGCGGACGATAGTGGTGAAATCAGCCGGCTGGATGAGGCTGCCGGCGCGGAGTGCATGGGCGGTGGCGAGCAGCAGGATTTTCTGAACGGCGACGGCCTGTGGCTTGGCGGGACGGAGATCCAGCCAAGCCACTGTGCCAAAACCCGCCAGACCGAGCGCCAAAACAATAAACAAGGATATTCGGAGGAGCATATTCGATACCTTGGCTTACGGCGTTGGCGCGGCTGACAGCGAATTCACTAGAACTTCGTTACACTGTTGTAAGCAACCGTCAGGTGGGTTCCCAATACTGTTACAGTTCCGATGATGACGGCGGCGATCAACCCGGCAATCAGAGCATACTCGATCGCCGTTACACCCGATCGGCTAGATAACAATCCGGGTATTTTAAATTGATAGCGCAATTTTTCTATAACTTTGCACTTACATTATTGAATGCAGTATTCAGCTGGCCGCCAATCGTGCTGACAACGCCGATGATCACCGCCGCAATCAACGCAGCAATCATCCCATATTCCAGCGCCGTCACGGCGCGCTTGTCGTTGAACAGCGTGATGCCTCGCACCGCGAGCCAGGTTCTGGTATAGTCCAGCATGGTTTAATCTCCTTCGGCCACGCGGGTAGCCCGCAGGCGGCGATGATGAATGCATATTGCCAGGATTTTACTGGCGGGAGCCTGCGCCTTCGGCGGAAGGGCAGGCTCTGGAGTTCATGCGCTCATATAGTCAGGAGAGAGTTGCCAAACGGTTAACGCTAATTGGAAATTTTGCGGCGGCAGGCTCAGCCAACCGCGATCCGCGCCAGTGTCGCCGCATCCGGCCGTGCGCCGATCTGGGCAATGGCCGCCGCGGCGGCTGCACTGGCGAGCGCCGCACAGGATGGCAGCGCATCGCCACGCGCAAAAGCGGTCAGAAATCCCGCGGCATAGGCATCGCCGGCGCCGGTCGTATCCAACACCACCGTCGGCACCGCCTCGGCATGATGCCGCGCGGCGCCGGCAATGATCACGCTGCCGGCCTCGCTCCGCGTCAGCACCGCCAGCGGAACCGTCTGCGCGGCCACGTTGGCGGCGCTTTCGAACTCGTTCTGCTCGAACAACGCGCAAATCTCGGCCTCGTTGGCGAACAATATATCGACACTGCCCAGCAAATCCAGAAATCCGGCCCGGTGGCGATCGACGCAGAACGCATCGGACAGCGACAGCGCGACCTTGCGACCCGCCGCACGCGCCATCTGCGCTGCCGCGCGAAACGCCGCTTGCGCGTGCGGCGGGTCGAACAAATAACCCTCCAAATACAGAATCGCAGAAGCGCCGATCGCATCCGCATCGAGGTCGGCGGCCGAGAAATCGACGCACGCACCCAGGTAGGTGTTCATGGTGCGCTGGCCGTCGGCGGTGACCAGAATGAGGCAGCGCGCCGTCGGTGCGCCGCCGCCGGTGGCCGGTGCGGTCGGAAAATCGACGCCGATGGCGCGCAGATCGGCCGCGAACGCTTCACCCAGCGCGTCATCCGCGACCTTGCCCAGAAACGCGACGCGAGCGCCAAGCCCCGCGGCGACGGCGCAGGTGTTGGCAACGGAGCCACCCGAGGCGGTCTTGCCCGCCGGCATGGCGTGGGACAGGCGCTCGGCGGTCGCTGCGTCGATCAGGGCCATGCTGCCTTTGCGCATGTCATGGCGATCCAGAAAATCATCGGGCGTCAGGGCCAGCACATCCACAATGGCGTTACCGATGCCGATGATGTCGTAGCGCAGCGTGCTCATGCGATGGTCCTGACGAATGTTGCGGGAATAAAGGCCGCGTATCATCAGCCGCGCCAAGAACCAAATTTGCGTCCCAGATGGACAAAGGATTGCGGATCGGAAACTTGATAGGATTGCGGAACCTTGCGGCGAAACATGGGTTTTTTGCGCGTTGCCGATTGTCGGTTGCGCGGCGAGCGTGCTAGCTCCGCTCAGCGCGATGCGAGTGGAGGTTCCGTGATCAGTTTCAGAAAACGCGACGAGCAACCGACCCAACCGAAGGCAAACGAGGGGCCGTCCCAGGCCGCTGTCGATGACGGGTTGAGCATGCCTGAATTTCGCCCCGCCCCCCCTTTATCCGCCGAAACGCCGACCGAACAGGAGACGCCCATGGCAAGATCGCCCTTCGCCCCCAATCAACCGACCCCGACTCCCGCCGTGCCCCCGGCCTCGCCGATGCCGGGTGCGAGTTTCCGCCCGCCGATGGGCCGCTCGCCCGATACCGCTGAGCGGCGCACCCTCGTGGTCGGCCGCGGCATCAGCGTGCAGGGCGTCGTGCAGGACGCCGAACGCCTGGTGGTGGAAGGCACGGTCGAGGCGACCATGATCAACGCCACCGAGCTGTCGATCGCGCAAGGCGGCATCTTCAAAGGTGAAGTCGAAGTCGAGGAAGCCGAAATCGCCGGCACGATCGATGGCACGCTCACCGCCCGCCACGCCCTGATCGTGCGCGCGACCGGTCGCGTGCTCGGCACCGCCCGCTGCCGCCGCCTGCAGGTGGAAGACGGCGGCCAGATCACCGGCCGCATCGAAATGATCACCGAAGGCGCCGCCAAGTCCGAATGAGGCAATGCGTGTGCGCTGGCGTGATGCTGATGGCCCTTGGTTTGGCCGGATGCAGTGCGCCGGCGCCGCGCGCAGCGACCGGCGCGGCCACCAACGCCGCGCCGATCACCTTGGTCGGTGCGACCATCGGTGGCCTGCAGGCCAATTTCGGTCGCCCGGCACTCCAGCGAATCGATGGCTCGGCCCAGGTCTGGCTGTATCACTCGGCACTCTGCCGGCTCAACCTGATCCTGTACCCAGGGCCGAACGGCGCACCACAGGTGCGGGCGGCGATGCCGATGCCGCGCGGCGTCTCGGAATCCTCATGCGTCGCCAGTCTGGAACAGAACCGGCCCTCCTGATAGAGACAGCGCAACACGAAACGGAGGGCGCATGAGCGGTCTACAGGTCGCGGTCCAGATGGACCCGATGGAAAGCATCGATATCGACGGTGACTCCAGCTTCGCCCTCATGCTCGAGGCGCAACGCCGGGGCCACAGCCTGTGGCACTACCTCGTCTCCGATCTGTGGCTCGAAGCCGGCGCACTGCGCGCCCGGGTTCGCCCCGTCACGGTCGAGCGGAACCGCGGCGCCCATTTCACCGCCGGCGCGGCACAAGTAATCGATCTGGGCAGCATGGATGTCGTGCTGATGCGCCAGGACCCGCCGTTCGATATGGCCTACATCACCGCAACCCACCTGCTCGAGCACATCCACCCCAAAACCCTCGTCGTCAACGATCCCGCCGCCTATCATCGTCAAACCGCTGTTCGGCAACGGCGGCGCCGGGATCTTCCGGATCAAACCCGACGATGAAAACCTCGGCGCGCTGATGGACATGCATTTCGGCATCTCACGCGAACCCCTGATGATCCAACGCTACGAACCCGCCGTGCGGGCCGGCGATAAACGGATCATCCTGATCGACGGCGAAGCCCTCGGCGCCATCAACCGCGTGCCCGTCGAAGGCGATGCACGCTCGAACATGCACGCCGGCGGCGTCGCCCGCCCAACCGAACTGACCGCCCGCGATCGCGAAATCTGCGAACGCATCGGCCCCACCCTCAAAGAACGCGGCCTGCTGTTCACCGGCATCGACGTCATCGGTAATTACCTGACCGAAATCAACGTCACCTCCCCCACCGGCATCCAACAAGTCGCCCGCTTCGGCGGCACCGACCTCGCCAGCGCCATCTGGGACCGCATCGAAGCGAAGCGGTAGCAATGGTCTTGGGGCGGGTGCCCTGAGGGAAGCAAGGCCAGGGGCTCTGCCCCTGGACCCCGTTAAAGGCGGAGCCTTTAAAATCCATTAGTTTTAGGCAAGGGGAGGGCGACGCACGCCAGATCGACGGAACCACCGAGGCCGCGCCCTCCCCTTGCCTAAAACTAGCGGGTTCTAAGGGCTAAGCCCTTAGTGGGGGTCGAGGGGGCAAAGCCCCCCGCCTTGCTTACCTTAAGGCACCCACCCCAAGCCCCTCGCTACGGCGTCAGCATCGCAGCGGCGCAGGCGTTGAGGATGGCGTCTTCGTCGATGCCGTAGATGCGGTAGAGGTCGGGGATATCGCCTGACTGGCCGAAGTGGTCGGGGCCGAGGGTGTGGATGCGTTGGCCGCGCACGCCGCCGAGCCAGGCGTGGGTGCTCGGGTGGCCATCGAGCACGGTGACCAGGGCGGCGCCGGGGGCGAGCGGGGCGAGCAGTGTTTCGATGTGGGAGGGTGTGTCGTGCCGGCCCTCGCGGCGGGCGGTCTGGGCGGCGCGCCAGTTGGCGAACAGGCGGTCGGGGCTGGTGATCGCCATCAACCCGGCGTCGGGTGCGTCTTCGAGCAGGGCGGCGAAGGCGGCTTCGGCTTCGGGGGCGACGGCGCCCTGGTAGAGAATTGCGATCCCCGCGCCGGGGATGGGCGGCTTGATCCAGTGTGCGCCGGCGATGACGGCGGCGGGGTCGATCGTGCGGTGGGGTTGATCGAGTTGCCGGGTGGACAGGCGGAACCAGACCGAGGAGCCTTCGGGGCGTTGCATCCAGTCGAACCCGTGGCGGAACAATATGGCGAATTCATCGGCGTAGGCGGGTTCGTAGGCGGCGATGCGGTCCTGCACCATGCCGAGCAGCGGGGTGTTGGTGGATTGGTGCTGGCCGCCTTCCGGGGCGAGGGTGATGCCGGATGGGGTGGCGACCAGCATGAACCGTGCGTCCTGATAGCAGCCATATACCAGCGCATCGTGGCCGCGGTTGACGAACGGGTCGTACACCGTGCCGATCGGCAGCAGGCGGGTGCCCTGCATCGGGCCGGCGAGGCCGGCGGCGGCGAGCAGCAGGAACAAGTTCTGTTCGGCGATGCCGAGTTCGATATGCTGACCTTCCGGGCTCATGCCCCAGCGCTGGGCGGAGGCGAGTTTGGCGTCGCGGAACACATCGTTGCGGGTGTGCCGGTCGAACACGCCGCGCCGGTTGACCCAGGGGCCGAGGCTGGTCGAGACCGTGACATCCGGGCTCATGGTGACGATGTGTTTGGCGAGATCGGCGCAGTCGCCTTCGCCACGGCCGATTTCCGACAGCATTTCGCCGAACGCGCCCTGGGTGGACATTTTGCGCCCGGCGCTGGGTGCGTGCGGCAAGGTGGCGGGCACCGGCACGAGCGGCGCACTCAGCACGCGCCCGGCAGGCGAGAGTTTTGCCGCGAAGGGAACGCTTGCAACGAAGTGACGCAGCGTTTCGGGCGCGGCGATGCCCTCATAGGGGTCCCATTCATGGCCTTCGCGAATGTTCATCAGGGTGCGGAACGCATCCATCTGGTCTTCGTTCATCAGGCCGGAGTGGTTGTCCTTGTGGCCGGCGAACGGCAGGCCGGCGCCTTTGGTGGTGTAGGCCAGAAAGCAGGTCGGCTGGTCGGAATGGGCGGCTTCGGTGAACGCCTCGATCAACGTGGGCAGGTCGTGACCGGCGAGGTTGGTCATCAGCAGGGCGAGTGCGTCATCCGACACCGGATCGATGATGGCTCGCACGCCGCGCGAGCGGCCGAGGTCGGCCACCAGCGCCTGCCGCCAGGCCGCGCCGCCCTGGAAGGTGAGGGCCGAGTAGAGCGAGTTGGGGCAATCATCGATCCAGGCGCGCAGCGCGGCGCCGCCGGGTTTGCGGAAGGCGGCTTCCAGCGCCTTGCCGTATTTCAGGCTCATCACGTTCCAGCCCATGTCGCGGAACAGGCCTTCGAACCGGCCGAACAGGCGGTCCGGCATGACGCTGTCGAGGCTCTGGCGGTTGTAGTCGACCACCCACCACACATCGCGGACGTCGTGTTTCCAGCCTTCGAGCAAGGCCTCGTAGATATTGCCCTCGTCGAGTTCGGCATCGCCGGCGATCGCGACATGACGCGACGCCGGGCGATCGGTCGGGGTCATGTCGTGGGCGCGCAGATAATCCTGGATCAGCCCGGCGAAGGAGGTGATCGCAACACCAAGGCCGACCGAGCCGGTCGAGAAATCGATCTCGCCGCCGTCCTTGACGCGCGAGGGATAGGCCTGCGCGCCGCCGACCTGGCGCAAGCCCTGCATCATGTCGACGGTCTGGCGGCCGAGCAGGTAATTGATGGCGTGCAGCACCGGCCCGGCGTGCGGCTTCACCGCGACGCGGTCCTGCGGGCGGAGCATGTGGAAATACAGCGCCGTCATGATCGAAACGACCGAGGCGCAGGAGGCCTGATGGCCGCCGACTTTCAAACCATCGCGATTCGGGCGGATGTGGTTGGCGTTATGGATCATCCATGACGACAGCCAGAGCAGCTTGCGTTCGATCTGGCGCAAGGCGGCGTAATCGGCCGTCGGGGCCGATGCGCTGGCATCGCGAAGCTGGTCGGCGACGAATTTGTCCATTTCCAATCCCTGAGCTGGAAGGCTGACTGTAGATGGAATTGCGACACGATCAAGGAACGCGTGCGGCGCGCGCCCATCAAAAAACACATTGTGCCGGTACGAAAAGTCATCGCGCTCGGAAGGAGCAGACATGATGCCGCAAATTATTCGTAGCGATGTGACGCAGGTCACAGACGAATCCCGGCGGTCAGGGTACCTCGGCGCTATCGAAACGACGAAGAGTTTTCGAAACGGATTTTACCGAATGGCTACCGAGACAGGGTTATTTGAGCGAGCATAACCGGGCAGACGCGCCGAGGACAAACGCGCCGCGATAAAGGGCGCTCGTGGATGACTGATAATTATCGTCAGAGCTACATCCACGAGCGCCGATTTCGTATCAACTGCCGGGTGGCGAGATGGCGGATCACGGTGTAGGGGTGATCGATCATCATTCGAGGTCGCCCGAGGTCGCCATGTCCGAACCAATGACACCGAACCCATGACACCGCGCATCAATCCGCTGGCCGGCCAGCCCGTGCCGGCATCGCTGCTGGTCAATATACCCCGCCTGATGACCGCCTATTACGCGATGAAGCCGGACCCCGCGGTGACAGCGCAGCGGGTTGCGTTCGGCACCTCCGGCCATCGCGGCAATGCGCGCGCGAGCGGCTTCAACGAGGACCATATCCTCGCGATCACCCAGGCGGTGTGCGATCATCGGCGCGGTGCCGGCATCACCGGGCCGCTGTTCATCGGCATGGATACCCACGCGCTGTCCGAAGCCGCGTTCACCAGCGCGATCGAGGTGCTGGCGGCCAACGAGGTCGAGACCATGATCGATCAGGACGGCGGTTATACGCCGACGCCGGTGATCTCCCATGCCATCATCGGTTATAATCGCGGCCGGACCAGCGGGCTGGCGGACGGCATCGTGATCAGCCCCTCGCATAATCCGCCGGAGGATGGCGGGTTCAAGTATAATCCGCCGAACGGCGGGCCGGCGGATGTCGATGTCACCGGCGCGATCGAGCGCATGGCCAACGCCTATCTGGCAGCAGGGAACCAGGGGGTTCGCCGGATCGGTTTCGAGCACGCGAGGCGCGCCGCCTGTGTGCATGCCCATGATTACATCACCCCCTATGTCGCCGATCTCGGCGCGGTGATCGACATGGCGGCGATCCAGCGTTCGGGGGTGCGGATCGGCATCGATCCGCTCGGCGGTGCTGCGTGTGCGTATTGGCAGCCGATCATCGATGCTCCTCGCCCTTCGCGATGGCCAAGCTGATCGCGCTGCGCGAGCGCTTCGATATCGCCTGCGCGACCGATCCGGATGCGGATCGCCACGGCATCGTCTGCCCCTCCGTCGGGTTGATGCCGTCCAACGCCTATCTGGCTGCCGCGATCGGGTATTTGTGCACCCATCGGCCGGACTGGCAGGCGGGCGGTGCGGTCGGCAAGACCGCGGTTTCGAGCGCGATGATCGATCGGGTGGTGGCACGCCAGGGACGGCGCCTGACCGAAGTGCCGGTCGGGTTCAAATGGTTCAGCGCCGGGCTGATCGATGGCTCGCTGGTGTTCGGCGGCGAGGAGAGTGCGGGGGCATCGTTTCTGCGGCGGGATGGTGCGGTCTGGACGACCGACAAGGACGGGTTGATCCTGGCGCTGCTCGCCGCCGAGATGACGGCGGTGACCGGCAAGGACCCCAACCAGTATTACGCCGAAATCACCGAGGGTCTGGGCACGTCGCATTACGAGCGGATCGATGCGCCGGCGTCGCGCGCGCAGAAAGCGGTGCTCTCGAAGCTCGACCCCGCGGCGATCACGGCGACCACGCTGGCTGGTGAGCCGATCACCGCGAAACTCAACCGCGCACCGGGCAATGACGCGGCGCTCGGCGGCATCAAGCTCACGACCGAGAACGCGTGGTTCGCCGCGCGGCCATCCGGGACGGAGGATGTCTATAAAATCTATGCGGAGAGTTTTCTGAGTGATCAGCACCTGAAAGCCGTGCAGCAGGAGGCGCAGGCGCTGATCGGGCGGTTGTTCGAGGATTTGTAGCCAAAGCGCCAACGGCGCGCCTGGCTGCTTCGTTACCGCGCCGGAAAAGATGGACAAAATATTGTTATTGTCCATATGAGTGTACACTCCGCTCAGTAACGGTTTGAATGATGAAAGATCTCATCAAATGGCGGAAATCGGACCCTCGCAAGCCGGCAAGTCGAGCGCCGCGCCACAGCAGGCCGCAGCCGGCAGTCATTTCGCGGTTGTTGCGTTAGGCGCGTCTGCGGGCGGGCTCGAAGCGTTCGGCCGCATCCTCGACCATCTGGCGAGCGAAACCGGCATGGATCTGGCGAGCGAAACCGGCATGGCGTTTATTCTGGTGCAGCATCTGGACCCGACGCATCAGAGCTTGATGGTCGAACTGCTGGCCCGTCATACCGCGATACCGGTGATCGAGGCTTCCCATGGCATGATGCTCGAACCCGATCATGTCTATGTCATTCCGCCGGGGCGCTACCTCGCGGTCGACCACGACATGCTGCGGGTCACGCAACCGATCGAGCGGCACGGCATGCGGCTGCCGTTCGATTTTCTGCTGCACTCGATCGCGGAATCGTGCGGCGCCCGCGCCATTGTGGTGGTCTTGAGCCTGTGTCTCGAAAGGGTGACCAAGCAGTTCGGCGACAAGACGGCTGTGGACGGCATCAGCTTCACCGTTGCGGCCGGCAGCGTTTTCGGGTTTCTGGGGTCGAATGGGGCCGGTTTTGTATCTGTCGGTACTGGTCTTTAACTGGATAGTCACGCTGTGGATCGGCGAATATCTGATCGCGCTGACCGGTATATTGATTTTTACCCTGCCGATCGTCATGGTGATCGTTTTGGCTGCTTT
>NZ_NCJX01000147.1:0-4259 GCF_002282635.1 Acidiphilium sp. 34-64-41
CTCTCCCTCCACCAGCCGCCTCCTTATGAGCCTCCAGAAGGAGTCCAGCTAAACCGCTTGAGATCAGATCGCTACACGATCGAGACCGGACGCTTACGAACCAGGAGCGTTGCAACGCGTGCATGATGTCCTGGCTGAGGTTGGTCGCATCGACCCGCGGCTTGATGGTGATTTCGCTCGAAACACCGCGCACGCCGATGAGGCCATGAACATCGCGCATCGCGGCCTCGCGCTGGTAATGCGCGCCGACCCGCCCGGTCAGGGTCAGCCAACCATCGGCGACAGTGACCTTGACGCTGTCGCGCGGCACCGAGACGTCCCACGCCAGGCGCTCGACCGCGGCGGCCGCGATATCTTCATCGGTGCGTTTGATATGGACCGGCAGTTCCACGACGATGTCTTCGGCAACGCCGAACACGCCGCGGACGCGCCGCGTGATGGCCTCGGCGGCGTGCTTGTCGGCGTAGCTCTCGACATGGCCGCTCAGCGTGACGATGCCGGCCTTGGCGGTCACACCGATATGACCGGCGGTCACGCCCGGCTGCCAGTTCAGTTCCGCCATGACGCGCTGTTGCAATTGGGTATCGTCCGACATGTCCGTTCTCCGTGGTTGCAGATGATCGAATTCGAAACGTGCCCAAGGAACGGGCGCGGATCGTGCGGACCTGGTTATGCGCGGATGATCGGCCGGTGGCTTTGATACAGGTCAATGACCGCCAACCGGGCCAACGTTCGCTTGGCGGTGTTGCAACCCGCCGATCAAGAATGCAGGATGGACCAATCCGGCATCAGACCGGTTCGCAACCGCACGAGGAAACCGCCATGGCCAGCACGCTCCGCGCCGAAATCCCGGTCACCGAACTTCTCAAGAACGACCCGAAAAACTGGGGTCGCTGGGGCGCCGATGACGAGGTCGGCTCGCTCAACTTCCTCACCCCGGCCGAAGTCCTCCGCGGCGTCCAGGCCGTGAAACAGGGCAAAACCTTCACCCTGCAGGTCATGATGGGCCATCCCGCCGGCGACCCAGTCTGGCCGGGCCGCGCCCAACCGGTCCGCGTCAACGTCATGGACAAAGGCCACTACCTCTGCGGCAAAGGCCCGGTCTTCCCCGGCCACGCCGAATATGCCGACGACATGTTGATCATGTACCTCCAGGGCTCGACCCAGTACGACGCCCTCGGCCACGTCTGGTGCGACGACCAGCTCTATAACGGCTACGACGCCCGCACCACCGCCGGCAAAATGACCAAGGCCAGCGTCCTGCCCATCGCCGAACGCGGCATCGCCGGCCGCGGCATCCTGATCGACATCGCCCGCCATCGCGACAAGCAAGTCCTCGATCGCGGCGAAACCTTCACCCACGAAGACCTCCTGGCCGCCGCCGCCAAACAAGGCGTCACCATCGAAAAACACGACATCCTCCTCATCCGCACCGGCTGGATCGGCTCGTTCTACAACCGCGACAAGACCGAATTCTACCAGGATTTCATCGAACCCGGCCTGACCTACAGCCCCGAACTGGTCAAATGGTTCCACGAGATGGAAATCCCCAACCTGGTCACCGACACCATCGCCAACGAAGTCACCGCCGATCCCGTCTCCGGCGTCGTCCTGCCCCTCCACAACGCCCTGATGCGCAACCTCGGCGTCACCTTCACCGAAATCGCCGCCCTCGATGCCCTGGCCGACGATTGCGCGGCCGATGGCCAATGGACCTTCCTCTACACCGCCGCCCCCCTCAAAGTCGCCGGCGGCACCGGCGCGCCGGTCAATCCCGTGGTGATCAAATAGGGCAGGGGCCGCGCCAATGACCATCTACGACGACAAACCCTGGCTCGCCCTCTACGACCAAGGCCAACCCGCCACCATCACCCCCGACTTCACCGACGCCCTGGCGATGTTCCGCGCCGCCGCCGCCCGCGCGCCCGACCACCCCGCGATCCGCTATTTCGACGCGACCCTCACCTACGCCGAACTCGACGATCTGAGCGACCGCCTCGCCACCCACCTCACCACCAACGGCTTCACCCCAGGCGACCGCTTCGCCATCTTCCTCCAGAACGTCCCGCAATTCGTCATCGCCATCCTCGCCGCCTGGAAATCAGGCGGCATCGCCGTCGCCGTCAACCCGATGAACCGCGCCCGCGAAATCGCCATCCTGTTCGCCGATTGCACCCCCAAAGCCGTCATCTGCCACGACGAGACCTACCACGCCGTGTTCGACCCGCTCGACCCCACCCTCCGACCGAACATCGTCATCATCACCAGCGCCCTCGCGTTCCAGACCCGAAACGACCCCCGCCTGTTCGCCAACGCCACCCACCACCACTTCCCCGACACCACCGACTTCGCCGAAACCCTCAAAACCGCCCCCAACCCACCCCAAACCCCGCACTACCAACCCGCCGACATCGCCTTCCTGGTCTACACCTCCGGCACCACCGGCGTGCCCAAGGGTGCCATGAACACCCACGGCAACGTCACCTTCAACGCCCAGACCTATCGCGACTGGATCGAACTCGCCGAAGGCGCGCCCATCCTCGGCATCGCCCCCCTGTTCCACATCACCGGCCTGATCGGCCACGTCGCCGCTGGCTTCCTCACCGCCGCCCCGCTGATCCTGACCTACCGTTTCGAACCCGGCGTCATGCTCGACAGCATCGAGGAACACAAAGCCGCCTTCACCATCGGCGCCATCACCGCATTCATCGCCCTGATGAACCACCCAAGCGCCACCCCCGCAAAACTAACCTCGCTCACCAAAATCTACTCCGGCGGCGCCCCCATCCCCCCCAGCGTGGTCACCGCATTTCGCGAAAAATTCGGCCCCTACATCCACAACGGCTACGGCCTCACCGAAACCAACTCACCCACCCACGTCGTCCCCCTCTCGCGGCAAGCCCCCGTCGATCCCGCCTCCGGCGCCCTGGCCATCGGCGTCCCGGTCTACGACACCATCTCCTGGATCTGCGATGATGCCGGCACCCCCGTCGCCCAAGGCGAAATCGGCGAAATCGTCACCCAAGGCCCCATGATCGTCCCCGGCTACTGGAACAAACCCGACAAAACCGCCGAAGCCATCCGCAACCACCGCTTCCACACCGGCGACGTCGGATTCATGGACGAACAAGGCTGGTTCTACCTGGTCGATCGCAAGAAAGACATGATCAACGCCGCCGGCTACAAAGTCTGGCCCCGCGAAGTCGAAGACGTGCTCTACACCCACCCCGCCGTCCGCGAAGCCGCCGTAATCGGCGTGCCCGACGCCTACCGCGGCGAATCCGTCAAAGCCGTGATCAGCCTGAAACCCAACACCACCACCACCCAAGAAGACATCATCACCTTCTGCAAATCCCGCATGGCCGCCTACAAATACCCAAGAACCGTAACAATAATCCCCGACCTCCCCAAAACCGTCACCGGCAAGATTTTGCGGCGTGAGTTGAGGGAGTGAAGAGGGAAGCGAAAAGGAAGGAGTTCTTTTTTGAAAAAAAGAACCAAAAAACTTTTGTTTATTTTCCGTTTTAGCCTTGCCATATGGAATTCCCTTAAAAATGTTTGAAAAACAGGAGGGTATTGCTCGTCTGCACCGTGCGTAGCGGGGTAGGTGAAAAAAATACGTCGCTATAGCGCGACTCGGGGCGGACGAACTATCTTTCTTGTCGCAAATATGTATTCCGTATTCAGAATAGACGTGGGATCCCTGCTAACGGTTCCTACACCCACGAGCAAAAATCGAAGATTATCGGTCGGCCCATGGCTGAACTAAGTTTTTTGGATGACAGCAATTTCGGCTAACAGGTGATGACAAGAGGGTTACATGGAAGTCCATCTCGTAGCGGATACAAACCTATTCTTTGAGTGTAGAGAGTTGGAGTCTTTGCCATGGCACGAACTCGGGCGGGACCCTATTATCATCTTGCTAACTAAGCCAGTCCTCGACGAGATCGATGGTCACAAGAGAAGCAGCGGTAGGACGCGCACTCGGGCAATAGCGATATTCAGCCGTGTGCGAAAGATGTTGGCATCTTCTCTACAGGATGATGTCATCAGAGAATCGTCACCCAAGGTCATTTTGCGTCGGAAGGCTAACGTGGTGGCAAATCCGGCGCTAAAGGAGGTCCTTGATTATTCAAAGACCGACGAAAAGCTCATCGGTATAACCGTGCCTATCCGGTTAAGTCAGACACCCACTACATGTGGGGTGGACCCATGCTCCCGAATAAAGCTGGGCATAGGTTGGCGCCTCGGCGCCGCCC
>NZ_NCJX01000148.1:0-4173 GCF_002282635.1 Acidiphilium sp. 34-64-41
CAGCCAGCCGGATCAATGAACTCCTACCCTGGATGATCGACCAGAAGTCCTGACGTCCTGCCCAAAACTAGGCCAACGGCCTCTGGCGGACGCTTACGCATTACCTCGGTGACGCTTTCCGATATCAGCTCAGGTGCGCTGCGCTTTCACCCACGCTGCTTCTATCGTGCGACACCTGACGCGATGCCGGAAGCCTGGCCCGCGTTGATTGCGGCGGTGACCGATCTTGATGGCATGATCACCGGTGTGCACCGCACCTGGCTCGATCCTGGCGGCTTTGATCGCATTCGGCTGGGCAAGGCACCGCTTGAGACACCACGGCGTGCAATGGGCCATCTGCTCGGCCATGCCGTCCGGTTCGGTCTGGCGAATGGTCTTGATGTGCTCGTCGCCGGGGAGGGCATCGAGACCATGCTGTCGCTGCGCTGCGTGTTGCCTGCGATGCCGATGGCAGCATCACTCTCGGCGGGGCATTTGGCCGCCCTGCTGCTGCCTGCTGACTTGCGGCGGCTCTACATTGCCCGCGATGCTGATTCAGCCGGTGATCGCGCCGTGGCAAGCCTGACCGAACGCGCAATTGCCGCCGGGATCGAGGCGCTGGTCCTTTCGCCCCGCCTGGGCGATTTCAACGATGATCTCCGCGAACTTGGCAGCGCCGAATTACGGGCGAATTTGCGCGGGCAGATCGCGCCGGAGGATGTCGCGCGCTTCATGAATCCCAGCTGAAATTTGACGCGGCGGAAACGCTGATTGCTGCTCGTTGACGCCGGTATCGTATTCGCAGGCAAGGCACGCCTGTGTGCCGGGGGCCCCGCCGGCGGCCTTCCGAGAGGGCGCTCTGTGCCGTGGGCAGCGGCGGCCCGCAATGGCGGCGGGGCCGCTATTTTCCGCCGCCCCGGGGAACGGTCAGCAACACTGATCATACCGAGTGACGCCGGGGCTTTGCATCGCGAAGCAAAATAGCGGCCCCGCCGTCATCCTCCGCTTACGCTCCGGCCTCACCGGTGCGGGCCGCCGCCGCCCACGGCTGGGATCGCCATGGAAGGCCGCGATGGGCGCGGGTTTCCGGCAAACAGGAGCACCCCATGACCCGCGACTTTGACGATACCGGCTATGAGCCACCGCATGCCGCTTCATCCACCGCGCATATTCTCAGCGAACTGCAGCTCTATGGCTACCATCCCGGCCAGGACGAGCCCGACCCAAGGCCACTGCCCGAAGCACCGCTGATCGTAGGTGCCGTCGCGGATATCTTCGATGCATTCGCCGCGACCCTGTCCGACACACGGCTGGAGCCAGATCTTGAAGAATTGCTCTGGGCGACGGTCAATCTTTTCCATCGCGCCGTAGGCCGGATCGAGCGGGCGCTCGACGATAATGAGCAGGCCCAAAAACGTAGCCAGAAGGAGCAGGATGGTTCTGAGGTGCGCTCGGTCGAGCTGGAACGCCTCACGGCGGAGGGGCAGACACTGCTGGAACGGCGTGACTGCTTGGAATTCTTCCGCGATCAGGCCGCAGAGCAATTTGAGCGCCAAACACGTTCAGCCTGGCGCCCACGCTCCGGATCGATGGTTAATCACCGCGCGCTGACCGCTTCCCTTATCGACAGCCGCGACTTTATCGCCGCCAAACGCCGGGCCGAGACCGAGCCGCTGCTGCCCTCCGGCCCTAAAATCGCCTTCACCGGCGGGATGGAGTTCAACGATCACATCCTGATCTGGGACAAGCTCGACAAGGTTCATGCCAAGCACCCGGAGATGGTACTGCTGCATGGCGGTAGTCCGAAGGGGGCCGAGCGCATCGCCGCCGCCTAGGCCGATGCGCGCAAGGTGACGCAGATTGCCTACAAGCCCGACTGGGCACGGCATGCCAAGGCGGCACCATTCAAGCGCAATGACGCGCTGCTGGACGCCTTGCCAATCGGCGTCATGGTGTTCCCCGGCACTGGTATCCAGGAGAACTTGGCCGACAAGGCCAAGAAACTCGGTATTCCGGTGTGGAGCTTTTGGAATGGGGGCGCATAGCCCCTACAATCCGGCCCCACGCATACCGTATTCCAACGGCAGGCTAAAGCCGCCCGCCGACGGCGGCTTTATTCATCGGACAAGCCCCCGCCAACACCCCGCCCGGCATCACCGGCGGAATTCACCGTGGCGTGTGCCCCGTTTTGCTGGGGAAATCGGACGGAAAAGGCGTGATCCTCGCGCAGCATTGCCGTGGATTGGCATGGTCAGGTGCGCGTCTGGATTCATCGCTTGAACAGAATGATCTCTCCACTGCGAAATGCATGACCATGTGCCGCCAATCCGCTTGTCCCTTGATGTGAGGGCAGGGGGCGTTGGAGCGACGGGTTATACAGGGCATGATGGCGCGGCTACGTCTGCAACAAAGTCTCGCTCTCGGTCATGGATGTTGCCGCTTCGTGGAAGATTTCAAATGTCGCCATACTTCTCCTGACTGCCTGTCCCAAGCCGCGCCACGCGGCCTCTCCGTGGCTGATCTGACCGAAGGACGATCGCCTTCCTGCAATGGCGGCATCTGACTTTTTTCCCCGGCAGCGATGCTGCCTCCTCGCGGACGCTGCGCTTCAAAAAAGCCAGAAGCTGCCATCCTCCGCTGACGCTACGGCCGCAGGCGGTGCAGGCCGATCGTGCCCCCGGTCAATAGGTCGCCATCGAGGCTGCGATGGTCGCGGGCTCGAAACAGCATAGGAGAATTGACATGGCTAACATTGGAACCTTTAAGAAAGTCGGCAATGAATTCCACGGTGAAATCGTTACCTTGAGCGTGCAGACGAAGAATGTGCGGATCGTGCCTGAAACCAACCGTACCAGCGATAACGCCCCCAGCCATCGCATATACGTTTCAAAAGCTGATCTCGGTGCCGGATGGTCCAAACGCTCCGCTGAGGGGCGCGATTATATCTCGGTCAAGCTGGATGATCCGAGCTTCAGCGCGCCGATTTACGCCAACCTGTTCGGCGATGAAGGCAGCGACGGGTACACCCTCATCTGGTCCCGCAGCCGCAAACAAAATGGGGAGTAACACCCGCGATGAGCCCCGCTCGGCGAAGCCGGGCGGGGACGTGCTATAAAAATTGACGAGAGCTTTTGGAAAACGTCAATATCAGCAGAGTAGAGTTTCGGCATGGAGTACGCAGCTTTTTGAAAAAAGCTGCACCAAAAACTTTTTTGAATTATCAGAGTAGGCTGGTCATACTGGAACTACTCATCCAAGACGACTTACAAATATTGACGCCTAGTATCGGCCGTAAATAATTCAGCCATTCGAAATGACTCCGTATATCGCTGTTATGCTGTCAACATCGGCCATTCCGCCGTTACCATCAACGCCTCCGATAATAAGCAGGATGGGCCGGGCGCGGAAAGACTGCTTACGGGGCAGCTTGTGGCGAAAACGACCGCGGAGGCGGTTCTCGACTTTGTCTGTCATCCATCAGCGCGCCTGGAGATGTTTGCGCATCCGTACGAGCGGGATATTGACGGCGCCGGCGGCGGTATCAACTAGCTCGACAATTTCGTAGCCGCAGGCGAGGTAGAGCAGCTGGCCGCTCAGCGTCGCCATCAGCTCGGCTGATGAAAACCCTTCAGATGATGCTTCATGCTCGCAGCGGGACAGGATCAGCCGTCCAATGCCCTGGCGCGCGAAATCCGGGTGGGTATACATCGCCCGGATTTTTGCGCCGTCCCGAGAGGGATCGAGCAATGCCGAGTCTCGCAGTTCGCCGCTGTGGTCACCGCCGAACAATGTCGCGCGCCGACTCCAGCCGCCGCAGCCCACAATACCTCCATGGTTTTCCACGACGAAATACGTGCCATCCTCCACGAGCTGGGTATCCAGCCCCATGATCATATGGCTCGCCGCGATCTGTTCGGGCGAGAGTAACCCAGCCTGCAAACTGTCGATAGCAAGACCGACCTTCATGCAGGAGCTCCGCTTCCTCAAGCGCCGCTTCGAGGATAGGCACGAGATTTTTCGCATGTTCGCGTTTTGCGAGGGCGGGGAAGACGCCGCCGTATTCTCGGTGGATATCTATCTGCGAAAGGAGCGCGTTTCCGAGCACATGGAATTGCGCCGATGTCTCGTCGCCCGCCTGCGCAGACAGACTCTGCGCTTCAAGTATCGCTATCGCGGTCTCGTCGCAGCTGGTTT
>NZ_NCJX01000062.1:0-27260 GCF_002282635.1 Acidiphilium sp. 34-64-41
CCGCTGGATGTTCTCCACAGATCAGGCAAGAGTGAAGATGGCCAAATCCTACCCCACGCCATCAATCAAGGAGTCGTAATCACTGCGACGGGACACTAGAAGACATGATCTGTTTTTCATCGATACCAGCCTCGCGCGCCGGCACGACAAGAGAAAGCCGCGCATGGCAAAACCACGCGCAGCCATCTCACCAAACCACAGCCCGGAACCACACCACACGGATCAAACCGGCGGCACCAGCCAGACTCAGCCCTGGCGGGCCTTCATCCGCGGGTTCTTCTTGTTGATCACATACACGCGACCATGACGACGCACCACACGACAATTCTTGTCGCGGGCCTTGGCGGAACGAAGCGAATTACGAATTTTCATGATATCTATCTCAAGCTGCTCACTGGGGTTGCCCGGCTTATGGAAACCCGGCACCATTCTGTCAACCCGGCGGCGCTTGAAGCAAGCAACGCGCGGGGGGTCCCTCCGGAGCTATTCATATAGCAGCCATAGAAAACCAAGCAGATAGACCGCGAAGCCGATCAATCCGAGATTAACGAAAGCGAGCGCAACACTCAGGCGCGGGGTGGTGATGCTCATGGCGAACGACCCCGCAGGTCGGCGACAATGGCGGACGCAAAGCGGAATGCGCCGAACCCGTAGCGCCCGGCGAGGCGGCGCGGTTCCTGAACGAGCCGCCAGAGCCATTCGGTGTGCAGGGTCTGCACCGCCTGAGGCGCGCGGCGCACCAGACCGAGCGCCATTTTGACGCCCTGGCCGACGCAGAGCGCCCAGCAATCGGGTAAAGCATCGTGGTAACGATCGATGAAAATCTCGCTCTGCGGTGCGCCGACCCCCATGACCAGCAGCGTCGGCCGGTGCTGCGCGATGGCCAAGGCGAGCTGGTCGCAGGCGGCAGGTTGGGTGATGAAACCGAGCGGCGGGATGCTGGTTGCAACCCGATCGGCGATGCCGTGCGTGTGCGCCCAGGTTTCGACGGCGCGGGCGGTCTCCGGGCGGTCGACCACGAACAGCAGGCGAGCGGCGGGATCGGGGTGGCGCATCAGCCGGGCGATCAGGCCTGATCCGGTGACACGATGGGCCGGGTGACCGCGCAACCTGGCGTAGTAATGGACCGGAAACCCATCGCAGAGGATGATGGCGGCGCGGCGGTAGGCGGCCCGAAAGGCGGGGTTGCGGCGGTATTGGACGATGTGGTCGAGATTGGGCGTGACGACCAGAGACGCACCCGCGCCCACCGGAGAGGGCGCGGCGATGCGCGCGGCGGCGGCCGCTTCGTCGAGCGCGCTGGGCACAAAGCCAAAAATCGGGCGCACGGACCTTTGCACCAGCAAGGACATAAATGAATAAAAGTTTTTTTGCTGCTTTTTTTTAAGCAAAGCAGCCCTTGCTGCCGATCACGCCGCACCGCAGCACCCGATCGAACAGCGCGACATACATGTCGGCGGCGGCGGTTGGGTCATCATCGGCGGCGACCCTGACCGATCCAGCCGGAGGTGAGCGAAACCGTACCAGCGGCGACGGTGATACCAAGGGCAAAGCCCGCGATTGTGTCGGAGACGAAATGGAAATCGGCCGCGATCAGGCCGATCACGACAAGCACGATTGCGCCACCCCAGATCGGGCGATAGCGCGGGACGAACATCCAGAGCACCGCCATCGGGGCGGTGATGGCGGTGGTGTGGCCGGATGGAAACGAGGCATAGCTATTGCCGCCGTGGAACGGAAAAAACCCGAAGACGTGGTCGTTCAGGTACGATGGATGCTCGTGGATCCCCGGAAACGGGTACGACTGCGGCCAGACACGGCCAAAATCGAATTTCAGCTGATTTTTGATCATGATGGCGACGAACGTGGCCAGCGCGATCGCGAGAACCATCCGGCCGGTACGGTCCAGAGCGACGCCACACCATGCGGCGATGACAATGCCGACCAGCGCCAGCGTGGCCAGCGGTGATGGCAGGTTCGCGATGGCGGCCATCGCGATGAACGGCAGGCGGTCGTGGACGTGGATGGCCATGAACCGCGCAACGGGTCGGTCGATGTAGGCGATCGACAACAGGATCAGCGAAATCGTTGTAACGGCACCGGCCAAGGCACGGCGTAGTGCCAAACCCGCACGGACGACGGCACGTTCAGGCTGTTTCGACACTGATGGCCACCTCCGGCACGCGATTTAGATCTCTGTGCTTATGACAGCGATGGTATCGATGCAAAGTGGCGAACGCAGCGGTCGGTTATGACGGGGAAAATGGTCGTACTATTGATTTTCCATATGCCAGCAGGCAAATAATGAGTAAATTCGTATTCATATCCCTGCTATTATTTTTAAAAATTATTTAAGCGCGGAAATAATCAACCCGAAAAGATTGCTTTCTGGTCTGTCCGGTCTGCCGCGGGCGGCACCACGGTGCAGGCGTATTTCCACCGGTTCTGCCGCGAGGGCACTCTGGAACGCATCAACCACGCCCTTGTCATGATGGCCCGGGAATTGAGCGGTCGTGAACCTCCCCCACTGCCAGGGTAATCGACAGTCAATCGGTGAAGACGACCGAAGCCGGCGGCCCGCACGGGTTCGATGCCGGCAAGAAGATCAAGGCTGCTTCGCCAAAATCGGCAACTGGAGCATACCGATCGTCAAATCACCTGACACCGCCACGGGATTTGAACTCCTACCCCGCAGGTGGGTGGTCAAGAGAGCCTTCGCCTGCCTCGCTAGATGCCGCCGCCTCTCAAGAAAAATCACCCACCAGAGATAGCAACACTAACATTCAGAGTCAGGCTCTTAATCATTCAGCAAGTAGCGCCTATTGATAATGTGCGCTGTCCCCACCCGTCACGTCGAATGTCGCGCCACTGATCATCCGGGCCGCGTCCGATGCCAGAAACGCGATCACTGGTGCGACATCGTCGGGGTCAATCCACGGAACGCCAAGCGGTGTCTTCGCAATCAACCCATCGCGCGCGGTCGCTTCATCCGCGGCAATATTGCCGCTCGGCACTTTGCCCGCCTCCTGCAATGCCTGGGCATAGCGGCTTTCATGTCGTGTCAGCGGCGTGTCGATCAGCCCCGGAATAACAGCATTGACGGTGACGCCATGGGCGCCGAGTTCGAGAGCGGCGGATTTCATCAACCCGATGATCCCCCACTTCGAAGCGGAGTACGCGGCGCCGAACTTTGTTCCATGCCGCCCTTGCGTCGAGGAGGACACGATGATCCTTCCACCACCGTGTTGCGCGGTATGGGCGACAATCCCCGGCGCAAAGGCGCGAATTGCATTGGCCGTACCCGTGAGATTGACGTCGATCTGGTCATGCCAGTCAGCGTCCGCCATTTCGAGGAGAGGCTTGAATGCCTGGATGCCGGCATTGGCAAACAGGATATCGATCCCGCCGAACCGTGCGCACGCCTCGTCAGCACATCGGCGTAAAGCGGCGAGGTCGCGCTGATCCGCGGTCAGAGCAAGAAACGCCCGGCCCATTGCGCTGACGGAAGCGCCGGTTTGAGCCAGGTCGTCCGGCGTTGCCACGTTCACTTCGAGTGTCTGACTGACGGGCCCCGCAATATCGATACCCACAATATCCGCGCCAGCGCTGGCCAGCACAATCGCCGCTGCCCGCCCAATCCCACGCGCCGCACCGGTCACGACTGCTGCTCGTCCATCGAGACGCAGACGATCGGCATAAGAACGGTCCATCTCGGTCACTCCCTCTCTCGTCGCCCGCGTCAGATGGCGACACGGGGCGGCAAGATCAATCGGGCCATCACGACGCAGGGGTTACTGGAGGATGTTGCCCCATTCGTGGGGTGTGACCCGCCATTATCGTGTCTTTCAAAACGAACACGCCTTAGCCCGGTCGAACCGGATCGGCCGCGATCCGTAACGTTTTCACCTCTCGTACTGTTTAAATTCCTGCAAGAAATCCTGGCTTTATTGAAAGCGCACGTAAATTTGACAATTTCGCTTTCATGTCTCCGAACGAACCAACCATCGTCGCCGTCCCTGTCCGTAACGAGGAATTTCACCTCAATTCGTGCCTCGATGCGCTGGTCGCCCAGACAAGTCCCGCCGATAAAATCGTTCTGCTGCTGAACAACTGTACCGATGACAGTCGAGCGATCTGTCAAACAGCAAAACAGTCTCATGCCTCCATCCAGATCGTGGAATGTCAGTTGGCCGATCATGAAGCCACCGCCGGCGAGGCGCGTCGCCGCACCATCGATCATGCACTCGGCGTCGCCGCCGACGGGGTCGTTCTGACCACGGATGCCGATTCCGTCGTGCCTGTCACATGGATTGCCGACAACCTCGCCGAGATCGCCAATGGCGTCGATTGCGTTTGCGGCATGGCGGTGATCGACCCTGAGGGCTGCGGCGAAGACCGCAGGCGTCTCGCGTTCGACGCGCTGCGCGAGGCCCTGCTTCTCAACGTCCAGGACGAAGTCGCCGCGATGGTCGATCCTGATCCGTTCGATCCATGGCCGCGGCATCAGCACCATTCCGGCGCGAGCATCGCGGTGCGGGCATCCCTGCTGCGCCGGGCCGGCGGGGTGCCGCGTGTCGTCTCCGGTGAGGACCGCGCGCTGATTGCAAGACTAGCAGGGCTCGACGCCAAGATCCGTCACGCGCCTCACATCCAGGTTCGGGTCTCCGGTCGGCTGCACGGCCGCGCATCCGGCGGCATGGCCGAAACCATGAGGCGCCGCCTGCACTCCCAGGATCGGCTGACCGATGACATGCTCGAACCGACGGTCGATGCCTATCGGCGGGTCCTGACCCGCGCGCGCCTGCGCCGTCTCCGGCTTGGCGACATCATCGACGAGCCGATCGACCGGGTCGCGACGGATTTGCTGGTGCCACCGGACATTGTGTCCACCGCACGCCACGCGCCACATTTCGGCACGGCGTGGGATACCATCCAGCGCGCAAGTCCGATGCTGCGACGCCGACGGGTCGCCTTCCTCGACCTCGCGCGCGAAACCCGCCAGGCATTGGCGTTGCGCGACCATCTGCGTGCGGCCAAGGTGCAGTGCCGCGAGCGCCTCGATTGGCAGGATGTGCGCCATGCTCTGTGAACGAACCGCCTTGTGCGAGGCGGTCGGCGCGATGGTGCCGGTGCTCCAGCAGCAGGCCGCGGCCGACGACGCCGCGGGTGACTTCCCCGGCGACAGTTTTCACCGCCTGAGGCAGTTGGGCCTGCTGCGCGCGCCGTTGCCCGAAACCCTCGGCGGCCTTGGATTGGGCGATGGTGCCACCGGTGCGGCGGCGTTGCTGCGACTATTGGCGTTGCTGGGGGAAGCGAGCCTGCCGGTCGCACGGCTTTACGAGGCTCATGTCAATGCCCTGCAACTCATCTGTCGTTACGGCAACGAATCCCTGATCCGACGGTGCGCGGCCGATGCCGTGGCCGGCGCCTTGTTCGCTTTGTGGGTGACCGACCCGCCGGAAGGCGCACTGACCATGCACAGCGAAGGTGATGGATATGGTCTCGTCGGCGCCAAGGCATTCTGTTCCGGCGCAGGCACCGCGACCCGCGCCCTCGTGACCGCCGCGACGCCGGGCGGCACACAGATGCTCATCATCAGCGTGGACCCCGGCACCAGAGTGTTGCCAAGTCCGATCAAACTCAGCGGCATGCGGGCGGCGACCACCGGCAGCATGGATCTGACCGGCATCCACGTACCGGCCGACGCACTGCTGGGCGAGACGGGCGATTACCTGCGCGAGCCGGTCTTCTCCGCCGGCGCCTGGCGCAGTGCCGCGGCGGCGCTTGGTGGTTTGAAAGCGCTGGTCGCGCTTCACCGCGATGAAATCCGCCGCCGTGGCCGGGCGCAGGACCCGCACCAGCAGGCACGCTTCGGGGCGCTGCTCATCGCCTATGAAACCGCCCGGTTGTGGATGGACCAGGCGGCGCTGCGCGGCTGCCTCGAAGATGACAGCGCGGCCGCCATCGTCGCCTACGTCAACCTCGCCCGCCTGGCCGTCGAATCGGCGTGTCTGGACGCGATGCGGCTGTCCCAGCGCAGCCTGGGGCTGGGTGCCTTCATCGCGGGCCATCCCGCCGAGCGCATCTGCCGCGACCTCGCCACCTATCTGCGCCAACCCGCCCCGGATGAGACCCTGGTGAAAGCGGCCAGCCATTATTTCCACGCGCCGCTCCCCGGCCCGGCATCGGCAACGGCCGCATGAGGACGGTCGCCGACGTCCTGGCCGGTTTCCGGTCGCTGCCCGTAGCCGATATCCACACCGTGCTCGACGGCGGCAAAGCCCTGATCCTCGCCCCCCATCCCGACGACGAGAGCCTCGGCTGCGGCGGTTTCATCGCCTCCGCCTGCATAGCCGGCCACGCCCCGATCGTCGTGATCCTGACCGACGGCGCCGCCTCGCATCCCGGCTCACGTCAGTGTCCACCGGCCCGCCTGCGCGCGGTCCGCGAAGCGGAAGCGCGCGATGCGGTAGCGCGGCTGGGTCTGCCGCCCGACAATCTGATCTTTCTCCGCCATGCCGATACTGGCCTGCCGGCCTCCGGACCCGATTTCGAAACTGCCTGCAACAACATCGCGATGATCGCGCACACGACCGGCTGCGCGCTCCTGGTGGCACCCTGGCACGGCGATCCGCATTGCGATCACCAGGCCGCGGCCCTGATGGCCGCGGCGGTCGCCGCGCGCGGCCGGCTGCGCCTGCTCTCCTACCCGGTGTGGGGCTGGCTGCGCGACGGCGATGATCGGGTCGGCGAAGCCCGGCACGGCGGCTATCGGCTCGATATCACGACCCACCTGAGCGCGAAGCAGCACGCCATCGCGGCCCATGTGTCGCAATATGGCGGATTGATCACCGACTCGCCCGCGGGCTTTCAACTTCCGCCAGCGCTTCTGGCGGTGTTCGAGGCCCAGTTCGAAGTGTTCATCGAATGACCGCACCACCCTGGCGATCGCGCGACGCCGCCTATTTCGCCGCACTATACGACGCCAACCCCGATCCGTGGAATTTCATCGGCAGCGCCTATGAACATCGGAAATATCAGGCGACGATGGCCGCGCTCGAATTCCGCCGGTTCGACCGCGCGTTTGAAATCGGTTGCTCGATCGGCGTGCTCACCCGCCAGCTCGCACCCCACTGCGCCAGCCTGCTCGCCGTCGATATCGTCGAGGCCGCGCTCGCGCACGCCCGCGCCCGCTGCGCTGCGCTGCCGCACGTCCGTTTCGCCGCGCTGCGCGTGCCAGACGCGTGGCCGGCGGGCGCGTGGCCGCCCACGTGACCAGCACGCTCGCGCCGGGCGGCATCGTGCTCCTGGTCAACTACACCGAACAGATCGACGAGCCGTGCAGCGGCGATCAGGCGGCGGCGCATTTCATCGAAGCCGCAGCGCCGCGGCTCCGTGTCGATCTGCAGCAACGCCATCAGAGTTTCCGAATCGACCGATTACACATGGATGGGAGCGCGCATGACTGATGAGGATTACATGAGGCTGGCAATCGAAATGGCCAGGCAAGGCGACCGCGCCAGCAAATGCAGCCCGATCGGCTGCGTGCTGGTGCTCGACGGCGCGGTGATCGCGCAGGCGCACAACGAGGTCGAGCATCGCTGCGACCCGACCGCCCATGCCGAAATTCTCGCGATGCGCCAGGCCGGCGCGCATCTGCACCGGTCACGCTTTCCAGGGGCGGTGTTGTATTCGACGCTGCAACCCTGCGGCATGTGCAGCATGGCGAGCATCTGGGCCGGCATATCCCGCATCGTTTATGGTGCGGAGCGCCATCAGGTGCATCAGATGTATTTCGAGGATCGTGATCTCGACACGGTCGATTTCCTGCGTGATGCGTATAAGGACGACGTGCAGATCGAAGCGGGCCTGCTCGGTGAGGAGTGCGCTGCCCTCTATTACGGACCGCAGGATGATCCGCCCGTCGAAGAACAAGCCAATCTATGACCAGGCTCTCGCGATCAAATCCCGCACCCGCCGCCCCAGCATGTCCATTGGAAATGGTTTCGTAACGATATGCATGCGCGGCTTCAAACAACCTTCGCCGATCACCGCGGATTTCGACACACCAAACCGTTCCGCCGCTGCCCGCGCCGACATGCCACCAGTCAAAACCGCACCGACAACGCGCTAGCGTACGTCGATCGAATAGGGATTTGCCATCCAATGCTGGCCGCCACACCCAGCCATAAGCTTGAATCACAGCTCAAACCGCGCCGGAATCCCTCAACCGAATCAGACCCATGTCATCGCGCTCCAGCCAGGGGCGGCGAGAAATCTCCATGCTTGGCACAGACGTCAGACTTTACAGAGCCAGTGACGATTGTCAGACATCGCGGCGTGCCGCAGGGCTGGGTGCGGGTGTCTTCGGTTTGTAAACGCACCACGCCGCACCCGGGCAGCGCCAGCATTCGGGTTTACGGGCTTTGCAGACGTAGCGACCGTGCAGGATCAGCCAGTGGTGGGCAGGGCGGAGCATGGCCGGTGGGATGCGGGCGACCAGGCCGTCTTCGACCTGGCGGACATTGTTTCCCGGGGCCAGACCCGTGCGATTGCCGAGCCGGAAAATATGGGTGTCGACCGCCATGGTGGCGTGGCCGAACACTTCGTTGAGCACGACGTTGGCGGTCTTGCGGCCGACGCCGGGCAGCGCTTCGAGCGCTTCGCGGTCGGCGGGAACGTCGCCGTTGTGGCGTTCGAGCAGCAGATGGGCCAAGGCGGCGACGTTTTTCGCCTTCGCCTGCCAGAGCCCGATCGAGCGGATGTGCCGCGCGATGCCGGTGGCCCCCAGGGCGGCCATGGCGGCAGGATCGGGTGCTTCGGCGAATAGGCCGGGCGTGGCTTTGTTGACCGCGGCATCGCTGGTCTGCGCGGAGAGCACGACGGCGACCAGCAGGGTGAACGGGGTGGAATAGACGAGTTCGGTCTGCGGCGTCGGGTTGTTTTGGCTAATGGCGGTCAGGAACGGTGCGATATCGGCCCGTTTCATCAATTTAGGTTTGATTTGTCTGGGTTTTGGCGCTTGTGCGGTCGGCATGGCGGATTAGTGTCGGGGCGGGGCGGGTTTGGCAAGACGGGTTCGGCTCTTGCGGTCGGGCAAATCGATGCGAATTTAGCAACATGTCCGACACCATCGCCGCTGACCTGGGGCCACCCCCGATTTTCGAAGCCATTTTGACGCCGCACCGCAGCATGGACCGACGCGGGATGTATGTGGTGTTCGGGGTGATGGCCGCGGGATCGATGCTGGTAACCAGCCTGATGTATTTTCTTGGAGCGTTCCCGGTCATCGGGTTCAATGGGGCGGACCTGATTCTCGCGATCGTGCTGTATTCGATGAACATGCGCGGCGCGCGGGCTTCGGAGGTGATTCTGCTGACCGAGGCCGGGTTGACCATTACCCGAACAACGCCGCGCGGGCGACGGACCCAGGTTTCGATGGCGCCGGGGTGGTTGCGGGTGCAACTCGAAGAAAACGCCGGCAGCAATCCGATCCTGTCGATCGCAAACCGCGAGGGGCGGCATATTGTCGGCATGGCGCTCGGCGAGGCGGAGCGGCGGGATTTGGCGGCGGCGCTGGGTGATGCGTTCGCGCGCCTGCGCTCCCCGCGTTTCGACAACCCTCAGACGCGAAATTAACAGAAGTTTTCTGCTTCTGTTTTTTGAAAAAGTAGCGCCTTCTGCGCGCTTCACTTTTTTCGGTTGTGTATGCCCTTACCCTTGATAGCGCTGATCGTCGCGAGTTTCGCGATCGGCACCAGCGAGTTCGTGATTGTCGGTCTGGTGCCCGAGTTGGCGCGGGATTTTGCAGTATCGGTGCCGCAAGCCGGATATCTGGTGACCGCCTATGCGCTCGGGGTGACGTTCGGCTCCCCGTTTGTGGCCGTGTTGGTCGGGCGATGGCAGCGGCGCACCGCGCTGATTTCATTGATGGGCGTGTTCGTGCTGGGCAATGCGCTGTGCGCGCTGGCCCCCGGTTATTGGACGATGATGGCGGCGCGAGTGATCACCGCGCTGTCGCATGGCGCGTTTTTCGGGATCGGCTCGGTGGTCGCGGCGGATCTCGTGCCGCGCGAAAAACGGGCGCGGGCGGTGGCGCTGGTGTTTCTCGGCCTGACCATGGCGAACGTGCTGGGCGTGCCGGCGGGGACGATTCTGGGGCAGGCGGCAGGCTGGCGCGCGACGTTCTGGGCGGTGATGGCAATCGGGCTGCTGTCGATGGCGGCGATTGCCGTTTTGTTGCCGAAGGGCATGCCGGGTGGCAGCGGGCGGTTGCTGAACGAGGTGCGGATTCTGGGCCGCACACAGGTTCTGCTGGCGATGCTGATGGCGGTGCTGAGTTCGATGAGCCTGTTCAGCGTGTTCACCTATATCGCGCCACTGCTCGAAAAGGTAAGCGGCCTGTCGCCGCATTGGGTGAGCGTTGCCTTGCTGATTTTCGGGGCCGGGTTAACGGCCGGCGGACTGCTCGGCGGGCGATTGGCGGACCGGCACTCGGCGCGGACCATCGTGCTGACGTTTTCGGCGCTGGCGGTGATCCTGGTGGTGCTGCGGCTGGTGAGTTTCAGCGGTGTGCTGGCGGTTGGCGTGCTGCTGGTGTGGGGGATTGCGGTGTTCACGATGGTATCGCCGTTGCAGACGCGCGTGATCGACTACGCGCGGGATGCACCGAACCTGGCGTCCACCATCAATCAGGGCGCGTTTAACCTGGGCAACGCGGCAGGGGCATGGGTTGGCGGCGCGGCGCTGGGCGTTGGTGTCAGCTATTTGGATCTGCCACTCGTGGGCGCCTTGATGGCGGTACTGGGCCTGGGCGTTGCGCTGTGGACCTTCCGGCTCGAGCGGCGAACCGCGTAAGGATCAGACCAATCGCCTCCAGGTGCGTCACTCAAGTCAACAAGGCGGGGGGATTGGCTTGCTACTCCACGCCCCACCCCAAAATCCATCAATGGCCGATCGTGATGGTGGCGGTGCGGCTGGCTTGTTGGCTGGCGGGCGGGCTGCCGACGGCGCCGAGGCCTTGGGTGGAGACCCGGGTGGCGGGAACGCCATCGGCGATGAGTTGGGTGGCGACGGCGGAGGCCCGGGCGTTGGAGAGTTTGATGTTATCGGGTGTGCTGCCGACGGTGTCGGCGGCGCCGGAGACTGTAACGGGGCTGAGCGGGTAGTCGGCGGCGACTTTCGCGGCTTTGGTGATCACGCTCAGGCCGGGCGCGCGCACGGCGGCGGAGTTGGGCTGGAAGAAGATCACGTAGCTACGGTCTGGATGCATGAAGGGCAGGTTGGCGCAGCCGGCCAGGGCCAGCAGCGGCAGGGCGGACAAGACGATCGAACGGCGCATGAAGATCTCCTGCGGGTTCATTCCCGGTATGGCATCGTTTCTGCCCGGTCTCAGCTTTCGCGACAAGCGGGTTAATGAGGGTGTCGGGAAGAGTGGTCTGCGGGGTTCGGGGTGCGGTCCTATTGTTTCGCCACCTGATCGAACTGCTGCAATCGTGCCAGCAGGGCGGGCATTTGATCGAGCGGGATCATGTTCGGGCCGTCGCTGGGGGCGTGGTCGGGGTCGGGGTGGCATTCGATGAACAGGGCAGCACAGCCAACGGCGATGGCGGCGCGGGCGAGGATGGGGGCGAATTCGCGTTGGCCGCCCGATGAACTGCCTTGGCCGCCGGGCTGCTGGACCGAGTGGGTGGCATCGAACACCACCGGGTAGCCGGTGCGCGCCATGATCGGCAGGGCCCGCAGGTCGCTGACCAAAGTGTTGTAGCCGAAGCTGGCACCGCGCTCGGTCAGCAGGATGCGTTCATTGCCGGTGCTGGCGATTTTGGCGGCGACGTTGGTCATGTCCCACGGCGCCAGAAACTGGCCTTTCTTGATGTTGATGGCGCGGCCGGTGTGGCCGGCGGCGAGCAGCAGATCGGTCTGGCGGCAGAGGAAGGCGGGGATTTGCAACACGTCGACCACTTCGGCGACCGGGGCGCATTGATGCGCGTCATGCACGTCGGTCAGCACGGGAATGCCGAATTTGGTCCGGATATCGGCGAGAACCCTCAAGCCGAGGTCCATGCCGACGCCGCGGCCTTTGCCGAGTGAGGTGCGGTTCGCCTTGTCGTAGCTCGATTTGAAGATCAGACCGATGCCGAGTGTGCGGGTGATGGCGACCAGTTCGGCGGCGACGCCCATGGCGTGATCGGCGGATTCGATCTGGCAGGGGCCGGAGATCAGGGTGAAGGGCAGGTCGTTGCCGATGGTCAGGTCGCCGATGGTGACGTTCATGGGGTGCCTTGGGAAAGGAAGAGGTAGGGAAGGCCTTCTTTTTTATAAAAAAGAAGAAAAAATTTTCGATCGCTGGGCCCGAGACTGTGGCGACGCCAACGCCCAGGACCCAGCGAATAAAAGTTTTTTGGTTCTTTTTTACAAAAAAGAACTCTTTTTATGCTGACTACCATTCATTGGTTCAAATCCTTCAAGGAAGACCGGTCGTGTGGACGAAGCAGAGTTTGTTGCCTTCGGGATCGCGGCAATAGGCGCCGTAATAGTCAGGCTCGTACTGCGGTCGCAACCCTGGAGCGCCCTCATCGGAGCCGCCATGATCGAGTGCCGCCTGCCAGGCAAGATCAACGGCGCTGCGGGACGGCGCAGCAAAGCTCACTTGCACGCCGTTGCCCCAGGTGGAGGGGAGCCCGTTCAGTGGGTACTGGACATAGAACAGGGGCCAGCGTTGCCCCGGCCGTGTCCAGCCGGCACCGGCGGGTCCACCATCGTCCTCTGAGGCTTTGCGGATCAGGCCGAGCGGCGCCAATGCGGCGTCGTAAAAGCCGATGAGACACGTGAGGTCGCGACAGCCGAGCATGATGTGACTGAACATGGCGGACTTTCGGAAGAGGTAGGGAAGGCCTTCTTTTTTATAAAAAAGAAGCAAAAAATTTTCGCTCGCTGGGCTTGAGACTGTGGCGCAGCCCAAGCCGCAGGCCCAGCGAATAAAAGTTTTTTGGTTCTTTTTTACAAAAAAGAACCCTTCTTTTCCTAAACCAACCGAGCCTGCCGCACCGCCGCCCCGATGAACCCGGCGAACAGCGGGTGCGGATCGAACGGTTTGGATTTCAGTTCCGGGTGGTATTGCACGCCGATGAACCAGGGGTGGTCGGGGTATTCGACGATTTCGGGGAGGATGCCGTCGGGGGAGAGGCCGGAGAAGTGCAGGCCGGCGGCTTCGAGGGCTTCGCGGTAGTGGATGTTGACTTCGTAGCGATGGCGGTGGCGTTCCTCGATCGTGGTCGCACCGTCGTAGACCGTGCTGACCAGGCTGTTCGGCGCGAGGGTGGCGGGGAAGGCGCCGAGGCGCATGGTGCCGCCGAGATCGCCTTCGGCGGCGCGGCGTTCGATTTCATTGCCGCGCGCCCATTCGGTGAGCAGGCCGACCACCGGGGTTTCGCAGGGGCCGAATTCGGTGGAGGAGGCCATGGGCAGGTTTGCGAGGTTGCGGGCCGCTTCGATCACCGCCATCTGCATGCCGAAGCAGATGCCGAGGAAGGGGACGCGGCGTTCGCGGGCGAAGCGGACCGCTTCGATCTTGCCTTCGGTGCCGCGTTCGCCGAAGCCGCCGGGGACCAGGATGCCGTGCACGCCGTCAAGCCGGGCGACCGCGCCGGGTTGCTCGAACACCTCGGAATCGACCCATTCGAGCTTGACCTTGATCCGGTTGGCGATGCCGCCGTGGGCGAGAGCTTCGGCCAGGGATTTATAACTGTCGAGCAGGTTGGTGTATTTGCCGACCACCGCGATTTTCACCTCGCCTTCCGGCGCGTTCACGGTTTCGACGATGCGGCGCCAGCGCGAGAGGTCGGGTGCGATGTCGTGCGGCAGGTTGAAATGGCGCAGCACTTCGCGGTCCATGCCGGCCTGATGATAGGAGATCGGCACTTCGTAGATGGTCGAGACATCGAGGGCGGGGACCACCGCTTCGGGGCGGACGTTGCAGAACAGGGCGATCTTGCGGCGTTCGCCGTCGGGGATCGGCCGGTCGCAGCGGCAGATCAGCATTTGCGGCTGGATGCCGACGTTGAGCAGTTCCTTGACCGAGTGCTGGGTCGGTTTGGTTTTCAGCTCACCGGCGCTGGGGATGTAGGGCACCAGGGTGAGGTGGACGAACATCGCGCCATCCGGGCCGAGTTCGTTGCCGAGTTGGCGGATCGCTTCGAGGAAGGGCAGACCCTCGATATCGCCGACGGTGCCGCCGATTTCGACCAGGACGAAATCGAGGCCTTCGGTGTCGTTGAGGACGACCTGTTTGATCGCATCGGTGATGTGGGGGATGACCTGGACGGTGGCGCCGAGGTAATCGCCCCGGCGTTCGCGGGCGATGACGTCGGAATAGATGCGCCCGGTGGTTGCGTTGTCGGATTTGGTGGCGTGCACGCCGGTGAAGCGCTCGTAATGGCCGAGGTCGAGGTCGGTTTCGGCGCCATCGTCGGTGACGAAGACCTCGCCGTGCTGGTACGGGCTCATGGTGCCGGGATCGACGTTGAGATAGGGGTCGAGCTTGCGGAGCCGGACCTTGTAGCCGCGCGCCTGCAGCAGCGCGCCGAGCGAAGCGGAAGCGATACCCTTGCCGAGCGAGGAGACCACGCCGCCGGTGATGAATACATACCGGGTCATGGACGGTCCCCATAACAGAGGGCGGCGCGGCGTAAAACCCCGCGCCGTTGGCATCGCGGATCAGCCATCAGTTTTTGGCGGGTGCGGGTGCGGGGGCGGGCGCGGGTGCCGGGGCAGGTGATGGTGCCGGTGTCGCGTTGGATTCGCCCGGCACCGGCGGCAGCGGTGCGAGGGGTGCGGTGGGTGCCTTGGTGCTGGCCGGGGCGCTGGTGGCGGGCACCGGGCCGTTCAGGATCGACTCACCGCTGCTGGTGCCGCCGTTTTTATACAGCAGCGCGAGGATCAGGCTCAGTGCCATGAACGCGGTGGCCAGAACGGCGGTGGTGCGGGTGAGCAGATTGGCGGTGCCGCGGCCGGTCATGAAATTGCCCATGCCCTGGCTGGAGCCGAGACCCAGCCCGCCTCCCTCGCTGCGCTGGATCAGCACGACGCCGATCAACGCGAGAGTGACGAACGCTTGCAGCACGAGCAGAACCGTAATCATGAGAACCTTCCGAACATCGCGCGGGTTCTAATCCGGTGCGGCGGTGGTGGCAATCGGTGCGGCGGTTTGTGCTAGGCTGCGATCATGACGGATACTGCCTTGGCGCCGATCCACATTGCCGCCGCCGTGCTGATGCGCGCCGATGGCCAGACCCTGCTGGTGCGCAAGCGTGGCACCGATGCGTTCATGCAGCCGGGCGGCAAGATCGGGCCAGGGGAGACGGCGCTGGCCGCGCTGCTGCGCGAATTGCGCGAGGAGCTCGGCCTCGCGATACCAGCCGATCAGCCGCGCTACCTCGGCCGCTTTACCGCGCCGGCGGCGCATGAGCCGGGATTCATGGTCGCCGCCGATCTGTTCCGCGTCGAGACCAGCGAAACGCCGGAGGCCGCCGCCGAAATCGCCGAGATCATCTGGGTCGATCCGGCACACACCGCCGATCTGAAGCTGGCGCCGTTGACGCGCGACATATGTGCGACGATGGCGTCCTGCACGGCGGACGAAGCGTAGGCGACATCAGACCACGGCACGATCGTGCCCGCGAGGACACCGCGCCAAAGCGCCGCGCCGTCGCCGCCGCTCGCCAGTTCCCGCTCGCCAGCTCCGTCCGTCAGTGCCGGATATCGACCGCCGCGTGGCTGACGCCGGCCAGCTGTTCCATCCGGGCCCGATCGTCGGCGAGGGTCGCTGCGGCACCATCGTATACCACCTCGCCGTCCGAGAGGACATAGGCACGGTCGGCGAGTTCGAGGGCGAGAAACGCGTTCTGTTCGACCAGCAGGATCGACATGCCCTCGCTCTTCATCCGGCCGACGGTGCGCATCACCTCCTGCACGATCACCGGCGCCAGCCCTTGCGAGGGTTCATCGAGGATCAGGAATTTCGGGTTGAGCAGCAAGGCGCGCGCGATCGAGAGCATTTCCTGCTCACCACCCGATAATCGTCCGCCCTTGCTGGTGCGGCGCTCGTCGAGGCGGGGAAACAGCCGATACACCGTCTCGATCGTCCAGGGGCCTTTGGTCTGGGGCGGCACCAGCAGGTTTTCATGGACGGTGAGGTGGCCGAAAATCTTGCGCCCCTCGGGTACGTAGCCGACGCCGAGGTTCGCGACCCGATAGGGCGGCTTGCCGGTGGTATCGCGGCCGAACAGCTTCACCCGCCCTTCGCGCGGCACCGTGAGGCCCATGATGCTGCGCATCGTGGTGGTCTTGCCCGCGCCGTTGCGGCCGAGCAGGGCGACCAGTTCGCCCTCGCCGACCGTAAGCGACACGCCGTGCAGGATGTGGCTCTTGCCGTAATAGGTCTGCAGCCCCTCGGCCTCGAGCACGGCGCTCATGCCGCGTGCCCCAGATAGGCGGCCTGGACGCGCGGATTGGCGGCGATCTCGGTGGCGTTGCCCTCGGCCAGCATCCGGCCGTTGTCGAGCACCGTGATCCGGTCCGCGATGCCGAACACGATCGCCATGTCATGCTCGACGAACAGCATGGTGATGCCCTGGTCCTTGTTCAGCCGGCGGATCAGATCGGTCATGTGGTGGGTCTCCTCATCGCCCATGCCGGCGGTCGGCTCATCGAGCAGCAGAAGTTTCGGCGATTTTGCCAGCACGATGCCGATTTCAACGACCCGCTGATCGCCATGCGACAATTCGCCGGCGACGCGGCCGAGCTTGGCGGTGATCCGCACGATCTCGGCGAGGTTTTCAACCTGGTTCATCACCACGGTGCGCACGGCGGCGGAAATCCAGGGTCGCAGATTGAGCCCCATCGCGGTTTCCACCGCGACCCGCAGATTTTCCCGCACGGTGAGCGAGAGAAAAATCTCGGTGATCTGGAAGGTGCGAATGATGCCCCGCTTGACCAGCGCGGTCGGCGTGCCCGCGGTGATCGGTTCGCCCCCGAACACGATGCTGCCGTCGGTGGGCGGAAAATAGCCGCTGATCAGGTTGAACAGCGTCGTTTTGCCGGCCCCGTTCGGGCCGATGATCGCGCGCAGTTCGCCGGCTTCGACGCTGAGCGAAATACCCGACAGCGCCTGCAAAGCGCCGAACCGGCGCCCCACATCGTTCAGAACCAGGAGACTCATGAGCCGGATTTCCGGTTGAAGAAGCCGAGCACGCCCATCGGGAAAAAGATCACCGAAACCACGAACACCAGCCCGATCACGCTCATCCAGTTATCGGTGACCGAACTCACGTAATCGCGCACCAGCACGAAAATCACCGCACCGGCCAGCGGCCCGTAAAAATTGCGCATCCCGCCGAGCACCGCGATGATCAGGAAATCGCCGGACATGCTGTAGTTCAGCAGATTGGGCGAGGCGAACCCATCGAGCAGGGCGTTGAGCCCACCCGCCAAGGCCGCGATGAACCCCGAGATCGCAAACGAGATCGCGATATAGCGCTGCGTGCTGACGCCGAGAAAGGTGAGCCGCTTGTGGTTCTCGCGGATCGCGACGAAGGCATGGCCGAGCGGCGCATTCAGAATGACCCACAGCAGGAGCGACGCGATCGCGAAGGCCACCAGAACCAGGTAATACATGCCGGTCGGCCCCATCGACAGCAGATGGCCGGGTCCAGCGAATTTCGGGCGGGCGAAGCCGGAGAGCCCGTCGTACCCGCCGGTCAGCGTGTTCCAGCGGATCGCGATGAAATAGAACATCTGGCCGATTGCGATGGTGATCATCGAGAAATAGATACCGCGCCGCCGCACCGCGATCGGGCCGAGCAGGGTCGCCGCAAGACCGCCGAGCAGGGTGCCGGCGCCGAGTGCCAGAAACAGGCTGTGGGTTTCGTATTTCAGCATCAGCCCGACGCCGTAGGCCCCGAGCCCGAAATAGGCGGCGTGGCCGAACGACAAGCCGCCGGTGAAGCCGAGCAGCAGGTTGAGGCCCATCGCCGCGAGCGCATAAATCAGCACGCGGCTGGCCAGATCGGTATAGCCGCCGACCAGCGGCAGCCAGAGCGGCACCGTGAGCAGCACGATGCCAAGCACGACATTGCCGATGGTGCGGCGCGACACGCCGGTGCGGGCCTGGGGTGCGGTGCGTGCGGTTTCGGTCGCGAGATCGGTGCTCATTCGAACAATCCTTCCTGGCCCATCAGGCCGCGCGGCCGGACCACCAGCATGACGCCCATGATGATATAGATCACCACCTCGCTGGCGGCCGGATAGAACGCGGTGGTGATGCCGGAGGCGAGGCCGATGATCAGCCCGCCGAGCAGCGAGCCGACCAGCGAGCCAACACCGCCGACCACGATGGCGACAAAAGCGGGCATGATCAGCGCATCGCCCATGTTCGGGTTGAGCCCGAGCTGGCCGGCGGCCAGAATACCGGCGACTCCGGCGAACACGATGCCGATCACGAAATTCGCCGAGCGCAGCAGATAAATATTCACACCCAGCGCCGATATCGTTTCAAGATCGGAGTTCCCGGCCCGGATGCGGATGCCGATGCGGGTAAACCGCAGCACGCCAAACAGGGCGCCGGTGCCGACCAGCGCGACGCCGACCACGAACAGCCGGTAGCCGGTCAGAAAGAAATACGTGCTGCTGAGCGGCTGGTTGAGAAATTGCGGTATTTCCAGCGGCTTGCCCTGCGCGCCCCAGATGGTGCGGATCATGTCCTGCATGATGAAGGCGAGCCCGAAGGTCAGCAGCAGCGTGTAGATCGGGTCCTTGCGATTATACAGCCGGCGGATCAGCGTGGTCTCGATCGCGAGGCCCAGCGCACCGGCGAGCAACGGCGCAATGATCAGCCCGCCCCAGAACCCGACATAGGGCACCAGGGTGAACGCGAAATAGGCCGCGAGCGCCATGAACGCGCCCTGGGCGAAATTGATCGTGTTGTTCAGCCCCAGGATCAGCGCGAGGCCCAGCGCCATCAGCGCGTAGAACGCCCCCTGGATCAGCCCGTTGAACGCGTTGAACAGTAATAACAGACCCATGGTGTCTCCCTATGACGATTGCGGCACCGCCAGGAGCAGTGCCGCACCGGAACAGTCGATCGCCCGTCAGCCGATCAGGACGGGTAGGTCATCTTGCAGCCGGCCGCCGCCGGTGAGAGTGCGAGTTTTTCGCCCGGGATGATCGATGACACATCGAACAGATCGGGATATTGCGCGCCCTTCAGCACATGGCCGGGGAACATGCTGAGCATCAGCTGATGATCGGCGGCGCGGTACATCGGCGCGTTGGGTTGCAGGGCAACCTCCGGCGGCAGCACCAGCCCTTCCATGCCGCGCACCACTTTCATCGTATCCAGCGATTTCGCCCGCTCGACCGCCAGTTTGATCGCATAGGTCGAAGCATAGCCGAACCAGGACCGCGCCGAGGGATATTCGCCCTTGTATTTGGCGCGATAGGCTTTGACGAAATCAGCGAGATGCGGGGTGTTGGGCTGTTTCCAGTACCATTCCGCGGTCCACCAGCCGTAGCGCGCGTTTTCGGGCAGGGCCTGCAATTGTTCAAGCTCGATCAGGGCGCCCGCCACCGCGATTTCCTTGTCGATGCCGAATTGCGCGATCTGCTTCATGCAGTTCACCTGGTCATCGCCGGCGAGCAGCAGGCAGAGGACCTTGGGCTTCTTTGCCTTCACCTCGATCAGGTAGGACGAGAAATCGGTCGTGCCGACCGGCGCCAGCGCCGATCCCGCCATGGTGCCGCCGTGGTGTTTCAGCTGCTTTTCATAATCGGCCTGTTCGGCGTGGCCGAAGGCATAATCGGTGGTGATGAAGTACCAGCTCTTGCCGAATTTATCGAACAGGGTTTCGAAATCACCGGCGGTCAGCATCCAGGTGGTTGAGCAGGTGCGGAACGTGTTCCACTGGCAACTGGTGCCGGTCAGCGCATCGACGTGACCGCCGGTGGCCAGAAACAGCATGTTGTGCTGATTGGCGAACTGGCTGACGGCGAGCGAGGCGGCCGAATTGACCGTACCCATCAGGAAATTGATTTTTTCGCGCGCGACCAGCCGTTTGGCCTTGTCGATGCTGGTACCAGGGCTACCGGCGCTGTCCTCGACGATCAGCTGCAAGGGCCGGCTCATGATGCCGCCCTTCTTATTGATTTCCTCCTCAGCGAATTTGGCACCCTTGATTTCGCTATGGCCGAGCGCCGCGAAAATACTGGTGATCGGATCGATCATGCCGATCTTGATCGGCTTTTCGCTGGCGGCCCAGGTCGGCTCCGGTGTCGCCAGCAAACCTGCGATACCGGCCGCGGCACCGGCTTTGAGTATGCTCCTGCGATCGATCAATGCTGATTGATTTGTCATCAACGCCCCTCTGTCTAGCAACTGTTTGTTATCGTTTAAACGCACGTATAACGCGCAACAATGCGGCCGCCATAACGCACGAAATCCATAGTCTATGAGTAATCGAACCGCCCCGATCGGACGGCGTAGTCTTGGCTCTCGTTTCCGCCGGTCTTTGCCGGTTGGTTATTGTTTGTCCATCCTATGTGACACGTCTGTCAACAGTCCTCAGGTGGTAACCTGCCGGTTTTTCATCAAAATTCTGCGTGATCGGCAACAACAAGGCAGAGTGACTGTCCTTTACGTTGCCGCGTGACAATCACCCCTGCCGCTGGCCTCACTCAAATATGATCGAACAAAGCGGCCTGGCGCGGCGCGGGCGAAGCATCCGGCGGTTCAGGTTCGAGCACGGTGGCGCCGGCGCGCAGCAGGAAGCCAGCGACCTGATCGAAGGCGGCGGGGCTGCGGGTGTCATCCGCCGCATCGCCGGGCGGGATGAACAGGATCGTTTCGTAGCGAGCGCGCGACAGCAGGACGCGATAGGTGTTGATCTGCCAGATGATCGCCTCAGGCCGCTTGATCGTCTGCCATTTCGTGCCGCGAAACTTGCGCGCACACCAGGACGCGCGGTTGGGCGCGATGATCAGATCGCCGCCCCAGCACAGACCGACATAGTCGAGTTCAAGACCCTGGCAGGCATATTGCGTAGCCGGCAGTTCGAGCGCGTCCGACGCGCGAACATCCGGCCAGGCGTTGAGAAACCAGTTGGCGACCGCATCGGCGTCCATATGCGGAAAATCGGCGGAGAGACCATCGGCACGCAGGCGCTTGGCATCGGCGCTGCACACCAGCCCGGCGCGCCGGCTGCCGCGAGCAAGATGGCGGAGTTCGCCGCGCAGCGCAGTGAGCGAGCGGGTGATCCGGAACGGAACGCCGCCGGCCGCCCGGCCGATGCGTGCGGCCTCGGCGGCATCGTGGCGCAGCACCGCATCCACCCAGTCGGCCGCGGCGTGCGAGCGGATCTGACGAACGCTGACATCGAGGTGCAATGCGGGATCGATCGTCATGCCGGCGGGTTGGCTTGCCACCAGGCAACGCGCCGGATCGGCGTTGCCGATGATCGTGGCCGGCCCCATGATCGACCAGTCCGGCCGGGCGGCGAGCGCGACGCCCCAGGACGCGAGCCCGGCCTCGCCGGTGTTGATCTCCTGGCCGCTGCCGACCAGTGCGACAATCACCGCCCAATCGGCGTGGCGGCGCATGATGTCGAGGAACAAAGCGGCCTCTCCCAGGCGCGCTGGGCTTCGTCGAACACGATGACATGCTCATGCGGCGCATCGCTGCGGGGCTGGCTGTCACGCAGGAAGCCGAGCAAGGGCTGGATCGCGGATTCGAGTTTGTGGGCGGCATCGCGGGCGCTGCGGCCCTGATCCTTGGCATCGCGCGCAAGGGCGGCGCGCAACACATGGACCAGCGGCAGATTGCCGGTGAGGAAAGCCGCTTGATGGGCGGCGGTGAAAACGGCGTTCAATCCGCACAGGGTTTTCCCCGCCCCGGGAATGCCGGTTACGAACAGGATGACGTAGCGATGAGCGTCCGCCGCGGCGGCGATCGCGGTGCGGATGGCACCGGTCGTGCGGGTCAGGTTGGTGACATCGGCGCGCGACGAAGCGATGTCGGCGACGCCGTGCTTGCGATACAGCATGGTCGCGGCTTCAACGATGGTGGGCACCGGGCGGTAGGCAGCACCTTCCCAGGCATGCGGGTCGAGCGGTGTTTGCGAATGTGGCAGTTGCGCCGCGAGGGTTTGCAGCAGCGGTTCGAGGGTTGCGCCATTGGCATCGATCACGGGTGCAATCGCGTGCCAGAACAACGGCAGCGCCATGGCGGGGGTTGGCGCGTGGCGGGCGACCAGCACGGGGATGATCGGGTGGGCGCGGCTGGCGGCATGGAAATCGAACAGGTCGAGCGCATAATCCTCGACCTGTTCGCGATCGGCGTTGGTGAAGGCGGCGGCTTCGGTCTTGAACTCGAGGACCAGAATGGCCCGACCGGTCAGGATGATCGCATCGATCCGGCGGCCAAGGCGGATCAGCGGGTATTCGAGCAGAACCTGCCAGTCCGGCAGCGTCCGCAGCGCCGCGCGCAGCAGGTCGATCTGGTCGCGCCAGGCACGGATCTGCGCCTCGTGATTGACCATATGAGTCTCGACCAGGCGCCGGGCCAGATGATCGACGATGCGCACCGGATCTTGCTGGCAGAACGACGCGGCACGGCCGGACCACCAGGCGGACATTCAGCTCTCCGGCCGATACCCCGTCGCCACCAGATACAATTCCCGGCTGTCCTTGCGGCTGGCCGCCGGCTTGGCGTGACGGACCAGGGTGAACCGGCGTTTCAACAGGGCGAGCATGCCGCCCTCGGCACCGCCCTGGAACAATTTGGTGACGAAGCCGCCGCCCGGTTCCAAAGTTTTGAACGCGAAATCGAGCGCCAGCTCCGCCAGCCCCATGATCCGCAAATGATCGGTCGCCATATGGCCGGTGGTGTTGGGCGCCATGTCCGACAGGACCAGATCGGCCTTGCCGCCGAGCGCGGCGCGCAGTGCGGCTTCCATCGCCTCGTCCTGGAAATCGCCCTCCAGCAAGGTGGCGCCGGGAATCGCATCGATCGGCAGCAGGTCGATGCCGACCACCCTTGCCGCCCCGCGGTCGAGTGCGATCTGCGTCCACCCGCCGGGCGCGGCACCCAGGTCGATCACCCGGCTCGCCTTGCCGATCAGGGAGAATTTCTCATCGAGTTCGATCAGCTTGAAGGCCGCGCGCGAGCGATAGCCCTTGGCCTTGGCAGCCTCGACATAGGGGTCGTTGAGCTGGCGGGTCAGCCATTTCTGCGACGAGGGTTTGTGCTTGCGCGCGGTCTTGAGCCGCACTGTGGTGCGGCGGCCTTGCGAGAGATCATCGGTCATCGGTTGGGTTCGTTCATGCCTGATAGGGGCGCGATCTGGCGCGCGCGGTGCGGATCAGCCGCATCAACATCCCCTCGCGCAGGCCGCGATCGGCCACGGCGAGGTCGCTGGCCGGCCACATCTCTTCGATCGCGGCGAAGATGGCGCAGCCCGGCAGCACGAAATCGACCCGGTCCGGGCCGATGCACGGGTGCTCGGCAAGGCCGGTGCGGCCGAGCGCGCGGATCGCGGCAAGGCCGCTGGCCACCTGCTCGCGCGGCAGCACCGCGCCATCGATCGCGCCACGGCGGTAGCGATCGAGGTTGAGGGCGATGCCCGCGATGGTGGTCACGGTGCCGCTGGTGCCGACCAGCCGCACGCCGCCCTGGCGGATTTCCTGGCCGATCCGGTGGATCTGCTCGAACGGACGCAGCAGCGCCTTGATCTCCTCGACCACGGCGGCAAACCCCGCCTCGCTCTCGCACCAGCCGGCGCAGCGCTCGGACAATGTCACCACGCCGACCGGAATGGTGTGATACCCGATCAACTGCGGCAGGCTGCGATCGGCCGCACCGGCGCTGCCCGGCACCCGCACCCAGGCGATCTCGGTCGAGCCGCCGCCGATGTCGAACAGCAATGCCCGGCGCTCAGCCTGATTGATCAGCGAGGCGCAGCTCTCCATCGCGAGGCCGACTTCCTCACGCGGCGAGATGGTTTCGATCGGCAGGCCGGTGGCCGCCCGGGCGCGCGCAATGAAAGCGGCGCCGTTTTCGGCCTGGCGGCAGGCCTCGGTCGCGATCGCGCGAATGTCGCTCACCTGCCAACGGCGCAGTCGCTCGGCGCAGATGCTCAGCGCATCGATCGCGCGGTCCATCGCTGCATCGGACAGGGTGCCGCTACGGTACAGTCCCTCGCCAAGGCGCACCACGCGGCTGAAGCTGTCGAGCACATGAAAACCGCCGCCGCTCGGCACGCCGACCAGCATGCGGCAATTGTTCGTCCCCAGGTCGATCGCGGCATAAGCCGGCGGGCGCGCACGCCGCTCGTTCGGAACGCGGCTGGTGGCGCTGCGCCGATCGGGGCTGGTGCGGCCAAGGGTCTACATATAATGGGCGCACCTATGGCCGGAGAGCAAGCCAGAATTGCATGATCCGGCGAATTGGCGCCAAATGCGGCGGGTCGATTGCCTCGCGCGGCACGGGATGCTAGCAGCAATACACGCGCGATATCCGCTTGGGGGATAGTTTAGCGGTAGAACTTCCGGCTCTGACCCGGACAGCCTTGGTTCGAATCCAGGTCCCCCAGCCATTTCAGGCCCGATCCCGCGCTCATCGCAGCCCGCGCGACGCCTGACTCATCCCATAAAAGTGATCGCCACAAAAACGATCACCGGCGTCATTTCACCGCCTGCACGATCGCGGCCGCCAAAGCGGCGGCGGTGCAAGCGTAACCGCGATCGTTCATGTGCAACCCATCGCCGGCCAGAAAATCGGCGAGCGGCGGATCGTTCGCCTGCCACTGGCGCATCAGCGCATCACGTGAGAACAGGCTCAGGCCGGGCGCGCGGGCAAGGGCGGCAAGTGCTGCGTTGATCTTGTCGTTGTCGGGCGAGGCGACCAGTTCGCGCGAGCGCTGATTGTCCATCAACACGATATCCGCGTTGGCGGCGCGCAGACGATGCAGGCCGCGCCGGACGAGGTCGGTGAAATGGCGAATGCTCTCGCGCCGCGCGGCCGCGTTCGCACCGACTTGCCAGATCACCAGACTTGGCTCCAGCGCCAGCACGTCGCGCGCCATGCGTTTATCCTCGCGCCCGGCATCCTCGCCGCCGACGCCGCGATTGATCACGCTGATTTCCGAATCCGGCAGCAGCGACGCCAGATCGTCCTGCAACTCGGCGGGATAGGAATCCGCGATGTCATGCGCCATGGCACCCCAGGTCGATGATGAGCCGAGTGCCGCGATCACCACGGGCTGACCCGCCTTCAGCGCCGCCTTGAGATGAGGCAGGGCAAGGTGCTGCACCGGCGCGCGCGGACAGGCCGATGGTGCCGCGTGAGCTGCCACCGGCACGCCCAGCAACAGGACGAAAATCCTAAGAAACCGCCGGTTTCGCATCTTTCACCCTAAACCAGGCGCCGCTCGCCGCGATGCCCAACAGGACACCGAGGCCGACGCCATTGACCATGATCTGCATCACCCAACCCGGATCATGATCGAGCACGACCCGCCCGGCAAATGACAGGACGATGCTGGCACAATACGTGGTCAGCCCGTGCTGGCCGATCAGCACGAACACCGAGCCCAGCCGCGTCTCGATGAATTTCGCCCCCGGCGGCACATAGCGCGAGGCGAGCCAGGCGAGCGACAGGATCGAGAGCAGCCGGTAAGGGTGCAGGCCGGTCTTGTCGATGTCGCGGATCAGCGGATTGATCGGCACCGGCACATGGCGGGCCAGTTGCGGCTCGATCCACGTGGTCAGCAAAATCAGAAACCCCACCACCAGCAGCGCGATCGCCGCGATATCGGTGGCGACACGCGGCAGCGCCGGCCGCCCGAACCGCGCGAAGATCATGCCGAGCACGAACAGAAACTGCCAGGTCAGCGGGTTGAAGAACCAGCCGTGGCCGCCCGCGGTCGGCAGGTTCCAGCCGAACAGCCGCGCCGCGACATAGAGCGCAAAACTCGCCGCCAGCAAAACCCGCGGCCGGCGCAACAACAACAGCAACGGCGCCATGCCGCCCATGATCACGACATAGAGCGGCAGCACGTTCAGGAACGATGGCTGATACAGCATCGGCACCGCATCGATCATCGCGACCAGCGGTTCACGCACCAGACGGTCCATCCCCACCCGCGCCAGATACCCCGGCGTGGCAAACCAGGCGGCGAACAGCGCAACCTCGGCCGTGAAGATCACGAACAGGAAAATATGCGCGATATACAGCGTCCAGGCCCGCTTCAGCATATCCGCCCCGGCCGAGACCGGACCGGCCTGATCGAGCTTGCGGCCATACACCAGCGAAGCGGCGTAGCCGGCCAACAAAATGAAAATCTCGGTCGCATCGTTCAGCGCCAGATTGCGCACGGTGAAGCGCGCCAGAGCATCATGCGGAATATGATCGAGGAAAATGCAGAACAAGGCGATGCCGCGAAAGAAATCGACCCTGAGATCACGACCCGCGCGAACCAGCCTCACTCCGCTAATCTCCGCGCCGACATCGCCATCGCCAACGTGCCTTCATCGAGGATCTCGATGCTGCCGCCCACCGGCACGCCCTGCGCCAGGCGCGTGATCCGCACACCGAACGGGGCGAGACGTTCGGTCAGGTAATGCGCGGTCGATTGACCATCGACCGTCGCCGGCAACGCCAGAATCACCTCACGCACCGAACCATCCAGCCGCGCCAGCAACCGCCCGACCCCCAGTTCCTCCGGTCCGCGCCCGCCGATCGCCGACAGCAACCCGCCCAATACATGGTACCGGCCCCGATACACCGAAGCCCGCTCCAATGCCCATTGGTCCGCCACCGACTCCACAATGCAGATCATCGGCTCACGCGCCGGATCGCCGCACACCGAACAGGGGTCGACACTGTCCAGCCCACCACATACCGAACACACCACCACACGCTGCGCCGCCGCCGACAACGCCCCCATCAACGGCAACAACCGACCCTCACGCTCACTCAATAACCGCAACACAATCCGCCGCGCACTCCGCGGCCCCAACCCCGGCAACCGCGCCACCTGGGCCACCAGACTCTCGATCTCAGGGCCCATCATGGGAGTGGCTGCCAAGCCGGGGCGCTGCCCCGGACCCCGGCAAGGGGGCTTTGCCCCCCTGCACCCCCCACTAAGGACTTAGTCCTTAGAACCCATTTTTTTCGGGTGAGAGGCCGGGGGGTGTGCGCCGCCTGCGGG
>NZ_NCJX01000063.1:0-21143 GCF_002282635.1 Acidiphilium sp. 34-64-41
CTGCGGCCGTAAGCCAGACCAGCAGTTCCACCATAACTCCGGCAACTTACTGAATAAGAACAAATTGTCCTTTCGGATACGTTCCGGGTCAGCCTCTCATGCCTCGAAGGACGGAAATGCGCCGACGCTCCCGCCTTTACAACGGGTCATGCGTTGATTGGCGATCGGCGCGTCGTCTACGTAGGCAAGTAACTTGCTTGCTCGGCAACCTAAGTAGTTTCCGAGTCTACCCGTACAACGTTTGTCCGCCATATAACGTTGAAATAAGGGCGATTCGCATTTCGAAAATGTATAAAATAATTGTAACTATGTATTTAGCGATATTCATTATGACGGTCCATAACAGTTTAGGCGTTCAAAGCAATTTAAATTCAATAATAATTTAAGTAAAATAGAGTTGTTTAATTTATAAATATGCGAGTTGTTCAACGCCGGGACCCCTGAAATAAGTGGTTCCGGCAAACATTTGGCGGAGAATTTGAGTTGGCAAGGTCAGAGAGGCGCTCTACATCAATATTGTCTGGTCAGACCGGGGCAAAAGTCGAACGCCCACGCGTCGGCGATCGGTTAGATCGCCAAATCGGCATCCGCATCTCACGGCGCCGCCAGGAACTCGGCCTGTCCTCCCATGATGTGGGGCAAGCACTAGACTTTCATATCGACCGTATTCTCGAATACGAATCCGGCCGAACTCACATCGATCCCACAAATCTCTATCGGCTGGCGCAAATGTTGAAGGTGCCCATCGCATTTTTCTTCAAAGACCAGGTGAGCGCCACATCGAACGCCGATAATTCACGGCGAGCGAACGCGATCGACAGGTTCAGATCGGGTGGAACGCCGCAGGACATCAATCAGGAAGGTTCGACAACCTTGTCGATGCTGTTCGACCTACTTGAAAAAATTCCTTCTGCCGGCGTCAGGTCGACAATCGTCGAGTTCGTCCGAAGTCTGAGCGAGCAGGGTACCCATGGACTCTTCAATCCGGAGCGGAAAGTACACAGTGACTCGATATTCGTGAAATTAGCGGACGCCTCCGAAGCCAACGACATCACAATGGAATGACTCTACCAACTGGCAAATCAGATGGTCGAGGCAAGCACGCTTCGGGGCCTACCGCGGCACATCGCCTGACAAAACCTCCACCGCGTCTCCCCAAGTGTGCAGGTGCCAGCCCAATTCCCGCATCCCGCCGCATCTGAGCCGCACGAGCAGCGATCCATCCGCCTGCGGCTCGACCTGTTGTGAAGGGTGAAACACCCACGCCGCCGCATCCTCTGCCGCATCGGCGCTGAACCGCAGTACCACATCCCGTGGCGGCTCCTGAAACACGCCGAACGACTGCGCCGCATAGGCCGCCAAATCGAACTCATGCCGCCTGAAGCATTCGGGCAACACCAGCAGATCGCTGATCCGATCGATCCGCCATAACCGCATATCCGGGGAGCCGCTTTTGCGCGCCACCAGATAAGCCCGTCGGCCATACAGAATTCCATAGGGGCAAAGGATATAAATGCTCGTGCGCGTCTCGCCGGCCGGTCGATATTTCAACTCGATCGCATGCATGCCAAGAATGGCCGTCCGCAGATCGGTCAAAGTCCCCCGATCGAGCTTCAACCGCGGGCCGGGGCTGGCGGCGGTGCCCTCGGCCTGCATGAGCGCCTCGATATCAGGCTCCGAGCGCCGCAGCGCCACCGGCGTCATCATCGCCCGCAGCGTTGCCGCCGCATCGCGCAAATCGGCGGCCCGTCCGTCGTCGCCCTTGGCGGCAAGCTCGCGCGCGAGCGTTTCGATCGTGGCGATCGCGCCGGGCTGCGCGGGCAGGGCAGGCAGCGTCTCGCGCGGCAGCCGCCAGCGCCGGACCCGGTTTTCGTCGTCGGTATAGGCGAGCTGGGGGAACATCTCCTCCAACCGATCACGCAACCGCTCCGCAGTGCGCCGGCCCACCTTCAGCTCGGCCGCCATCTCCTCGAGCGAGAGGCCCATGCGCGATCCGGCCAGCCGCACGGCCAGCCGGACCAGTCGCGTGCCCGGCTCATAACGCACCGCCCCCGCGCTAGGCGCCCGGCGTGACGGCGACAGGTTCATGCCGTCCTTGACCGTGATCAGCACGGCGCTACCCGCGCCCCGGCCCGAATCCGATCGGGCGGGCGAGCCCTTCGCGCCCCTCGACCTCCGCTGCGAACAACGCCAGAATCGCCGCCGTATCATCCGGCAGGCCGAGCACCGCGATCCGGCGCGCGACCCGGCTGAAATCCGCTGGGGTCAGCCGGTCCAGCCGCGCCAGACCGCTGGGCGCCTCGCGTCCGAAGGTTCGTTCAAACAAAGTCGCGGCCTGATCCGGGCGGATCGGCGCGAAGTTCAGCCGCACCAGAAACCGCCGCAGGCTCGCCTTGTCCAGCCGGTCCGGCAGGTTGGTGGTGCACACGAAGGGCAACGGATGGGTCTCCATCCAGGTCAGCATCTCGTTGACCTGGCTGACCTCCCATGAGCGATGCGCATCCGAACGATCGAGCAGCAGGCTGTCCGCCTCGTCGAAAATCAGAAACGCCTGGGTCGCCCGCGCCTCGGCAAAGGCGGCGGCGATCTGCGCTTCGGTCTGACCGACATAGGGGCCGAACAGATCCGAGCCGCGCTTCTGCAACACGGTCATCCCCATCTTGCCGGCCAAATGCCGGGCAAACGCGCTCTTGCCGGTACCTGGCGGGCCGGACAGCAGCAGGGAAATGGTGCGCGGCGCGCCGGGCCGCGACAGCCGCTCGGCCATCGCCGCCAGATCGCCATCGGCATTGCTCAACGCGGGATCGTACAGGGTTTCGGTCTCCGCCCCAGGGGCGGCGGCGTGACCATGCCCGATCGCACGCGCCATGCCGGATGCCACCAGTTCGGCGGTCTCGGCATCGCCGCCCGCCAGCCGGGTTGCCCGCAACGCGGTTCGCGCGACCGAGGGTGCGGCGGGGATCAGCCGGGCCAGTTTCCGCGCCGTCGGCGCATCGAGCGCCACGCCCTCGGCCACCGCGAGTTCCTGCCACAACTCCGCCCGGCGATTCTGCGGCGGCAGCCGCACCTCGATGCACAGGCTCATCCGGCGCAGTACCGCCGGGGAAAACGCTTCCAGATCGTTCGCCGCCCAGATCATCGGCACCGGCGCGCCTTCCAGCAGGCGGTGGATGAAAATCTTCGGGTCCGGCTCGCGGTCGAAGCTGCGCGGCCGGAACAGATCCTCGGCCTCGTCGAACAAATATACTGCCTCTCCCCCGGCGCCGACCCGCTGCGCCAGCAACAGGTCCGACAACCGCTCGCCGCGCGAAGGCTCGCGCCCATGCTCGCTCCGCTCGCCGATCACATGGAGCCGCACCCCCAACTCGGCGGCCAGGCTCGCGGCGCATTCGGTCTTTCCAGTGCCCGGCGGGCCGTAGAGCAGCACATGCACGCCCCGCTCGTTGCCCGCAGCGATCGCCTGGCGCAGCACGCGCCGCGCGATTTCGATTTCGCTACCCAGATGCCGAAACGCCACCCAGGGCAGCCGCGCCGCCACCGGCGCACCGAGCAATTCGGTCCGCACATCCGCATCGCCCAGCGCGCAGGCGTGGATCAGCGCGATCAGCCGGCTCGCGATCTGGATGTCGCCATCGTCATCCACCCGGATCGCGCCCGATGCCACCATCGGCGCATCGGCGCGGAACCGGGCGTTGATTTCGGCGGGGCTGCCGCTGATCAGCAAGGCGAACAGGTCCGGATAACGCCGCAGAATGCCAGGCCGCCCGCGCGCCGAGGCCAGGCCATCGAACAGGCGTTCGAACCGGTTATCGAGCCGATACAACACAATCAGCCGGAACAGCGCGAGATCGAGCCCTTCCAGTCCCAAAGCATCAGCCACCGCGATAAAGCCGGGGTCGAGCGAATGCGGGAGCGGTTCGCCGCTGCCGACCTGGCCCTCCAGCGCGCGGCCGAACGCGCGCCACCGCATCTTGCCGACCGGTCTGAGCTTGCTGCGTCGCTCCCCCCGGCCGGAATCACCGTCGGTGAACAATGTTTCGTCCAAGCCCAGTCGCTCGCGGTTGCGCGCAAGCCACCCCACAAGAACCTGCGCTTCGTCCGACGCCGGTTCGACCGCATTCAGCACGTTATGCGCATAAATAAGCAGACTTGCCCCATCGTGACCGCTACGAGCATCCGTGGTGAACTTCGTTTCAAAATCGACTACAAAGTCATCGAACGTCTCTTGGATCGCCATGGCGGCAGCCTCCTGCAAAAATCCGACCGGAAACGGAGCATTGGATCGACCATCGCACACATCGGGTCGTCCGTATCGTCTACACGTTGAATACGTCAGAATTGGACGTATCGAACGTACCCGGATCAGGCCGCCCGGAGTAGTGCGAGATATTCCCAAATCATCGTCGCACCAGCCAGGGCGGTGATTTCACTGACGTCATATGCCGGCGCGACCTCGACCAGATCCATTCCAACGAAGCCGATCCCGCCAAGTCGGCGCATCAGCGCCTGCGCCTGCCACGACGCCAGCCCGCCGATTTCCGGTGTGCCGGTGCCCGGCGCGCAACCCGGATCGAGACAGTCGATATCGAAGCTCAGATAGGTCGCCCGCGCATGCCCGACCACCTCGTGGATCCGCGCCGCGGTCGCCGCGACACCGATTTCGTGGAAGTCCTGCGCAGACAGGATGGTCACACCCTTGCCAACCGTCCAGTCATAGGTTTCGCGCGGCAGCGGCGACCGAATGCCGATCTGGATCATCCTGTGTGGATCGACCAGACCCTCGTTGATGGCATGGAAAAACACCGAGCCATGGCTGTAGACCTGACCGTAGTTTTCGCCCCAGGTATCGGCGTGGGCATCGAAATGCACGAGGCCGAGCGGCGCATCCAGGCGCTTGGCCAGGGCGCGCAACAGCGGCAGGGTGATGCCGTGTTCACCGCCGAGGGCGAGCAGATGATTGACCGCTGCGGCCTGCTGCTCGATCAACGCGAGGCTGTTGGGAATGTCGCCCAGGGCAATGGCGAAGTCGCCGATGTCGGCAATGGGCATTGCATCGACGCTGACCCAGTGATGCGGATGATCATTGCCGGCGAGCATGCGCGAGGCCGCGCGGATCGCCGCCGGACCCGAACGAGCGCCGGCCCGATTGGTGACGCCGATGTCGAGCGGAATGCCGGCGATCACGTATTCGGCGCGTGGGTCGCTGCTGGTCAGGCCAAGGAAGGCAGGCCTGGTTGCAAAGGTCGGTTGCTCGATCATCCATGCACCGTAACACGGCCCGTCACGCGATCAACCACGCCGGATCGCAAGGGCACGGCTATGGCTGAAAAATATCTGGACAGACGAGAGCGAGGTTGTTACAGCAAAGACGTTCTGATCATTCTTGCAGGAGGGTTGAGTGTTGACAGCAATTTATTCGCCCTTCGGGATGACGAAACCCGGACATGCGCGCGGTCTTGTTACCGCCTGATCTGCGACTCCGGCTTCATTCTCTGTAAATCTGATTTCTGCCGCTGATTTGCGGTGCCTCAATGTTGAAAGGTCGTCGCCATTTCTGGCGACGGATCGTCACATGTCGGCCTTTATCTATCTTCCGATCATTCTGCTCGGATGCATCATCATGGTCTATTGCGTCATCTCGGTGCTGCTGTGGCTCGAAACCCGCCGGCACGCGCGTCAAGCAATCGTTGCCCTGTCGCGTTGCCGGACATTCCAGCCGCGTGTCATCATCGGCGGCGGTTCGACCACTGCAGCGGGGTCGCGGCCGGCCGCGCACGCGGCGCGCGTGACGCTGCGTCTGGTGGGTGCCGATGATCGATGACGATACAGCCAATAAGGGATCCAAATTGGACAACGGATGGGATCAATCAGCTGCCGCCTGGATTGCGGATCTGCAAAGGGGCGGCGGTGCCCGCGATTATGTGCTCGATGCACCGATGCTGGCACGGTTGCGGGGGCGAGGGTTCGAGCGCGCCGTCGATGTCGGCTGCGGCGAGGGTCGGTTCTGCCGTATGATGCAGGCGCTCGGCATCGCAACGGTCGGGATCGACCCGACCTTGGCCTTGCTCGATCAGGCGCGCACGCTCGATCCCCAGGGTGATTATCGGCAGGGCGTGGCCGAACGTCTCGCCTTCGACGATGGCGCGTTCGATCTGGTGGTCAGCTATCTGACATTGATCGACATCGCGGATATCGACGCCGCAATCCCCGAAATGGTTCGGGTGCTGCGCCCCGGCGGTACGCTGCTGATCGCCAACATGACGAGTTTTTATACAGCCGGGCCGCCAGAAGGCTGGACCAACGATCATGACGGGACGCCGCGTTTCGTGATCGATGATTACATGGACGACCGCGCCGACTGGGTCGGGTGGCGCGGCGTCCACATCCAGAATCATCACCGGCCGCTGAGCCGGTACATGAGCCTGCTGCTCGCGCAGGGGCTCATTTTGCGCCATTTTGATGAGCCACAGCCCCACGATGGGGACGCCGATTATCGGCAGCGCTATCGGCGCGTTCCATATTTCTTACTTATGGAATGGCAGAAGCCGGGCTGACCGGCCCGCTTGCACCGAACCATCAACTATGCCACACGCCCATCTCCCTGCCGGGCACGTGGCATCGTGCGCGGCTATGCCCGTTTCCATGGGGGAAATTGGCGCGTCCACCATAAATGGACACGTCGGGGCTGAAGCATAAATGGACACGTCGGGGCTGAAGCAACCCATAGGGGGTATCATGCCGCTATATGAATGTGTGCTGATCGCACGCAGCGAAATCACGCAACAACAGGTCGATGTCATCGCCGACGACATCACCGCCCAGCTGGAAGGCGAGGGTGGTGCGGTCAAGAAGCGGGAATATTGGGGCCTGCGCAACCTGGCGTATCGCATCAAGAAGAACCGCAAGGGCCATTATGTCCTGCTCGGGCTCGATGCCGAATCCAAGTCGATCAACGAAATGGAGCGCCTGCTCGGCCTGAACGAAGACGTTCTTCGTTTCATGACCTTGCGGATCGAGGAAATCGAGGAAGCGCCGTCGGCACCGCTGTCGCGCCGTGGCGACGACCGTGACCGTGAGCGCGGCTTCCGCGGCCCGAAACCGGCAGGACGCTTCGATAGCGGCCGCCGCCGTGGCCCTGAAGATCGCGAAGAGTTCCGCGCCCGTGACGAGTTCCGCACCGATCGCGATGACGATCAGGTCGAGGAGGATTGAGCCATGTCGAGCACCACTGACGATACCGAAATCAACCCCGGCGCCCGTCGCGCCGCCGTCGGCGCCCGCCGGCCGTTCTATCGCCGTCGTAAGGCCTGCCCGTTTTCGGGCCCCGGCGCACCGACGATTGATTACAAGGACGTGCGGCTGCTGTCGCGCTTCTTGTCCGAGCGCGGCAAGATCGTGCCGAGCCGGATCACCGCCGTTTCCGCCAAGAAGCAGCGCGAACTCGCGCGCGCCATCAAGCGCGCCCGGTTCCTCGCCCTGCTGCCCTACGTGGTCGATTGAGGAGCACGCATTATGGCACAAGTAGAATTGATCCTGCTCCAGCGCGTCGAGAAACTCGGCCAGATGGGCGAAGTGGTCAAAGTCAAACCCGGCTATGCCCGCAACTTCCTGCTGCCGCAGGCCAAGGCGGTGCGCGCCACCAAGCACAACCGCGAACGCTTCGAGCGTGAGCGCGTTCAACTCGAGGCGCAGAACATCAAGCGCCGTGGCGAGGCCGAGCGCCTGGCCGAACGGGTTCATGGCCTTTCGGTCGTGCTGATCCGTCAGGCGAGCGATGCCGGTTCACTGTACGGCTCGGTCACCGCGCGCGATATCGCGGATGGCTGCATCGACGGCGGCCTGACGATCGAGCGCAACCAGGTTCTGCTCGATACACCGATCAAGACGCTGGGTCTCGCGACCGTCCGCGTCGCTCTTCATCCCGAAGTCGTGATGAACGTGACCGTAAACGTCGCGCGCAGCGCCGAAGAGGCGGAAAAACAGGCGCGCGGTGAAGCGCTGACCCGCGATGAAGACGAATACGAGATGGAAACCTTTGAGGAAGACGCGGAAACCGCCGAAACCGACTGATCGTTTCCGGTTCGGTCAACCCGACCGACACGACCGACATCAAGCGCCGGGGCACGCCCCCGGCGCTTTTTTGTTGCACATAATTTGGACAGCAACCATACCGTAGTGAGGCCTTTTTTATGGTGAAGATCGTTCCCAAATAAAGCTTGTAGTTAACCTATCGAGACGAGGTCGAGCATGCGCCCGATGTTAGACAGGCTTCTGAAACGTTTGATCGTGCTGGGTGAATTGGATGTGATCTGGCCGGATGGCACCGCTAGCCACTATGCCGGCGAACCCGGACCCAGTGCTACGATTGCCATCCACGATGAGTCTGTCATCCGGCACTTGGCGTACGCGCCGGGCATGGCGATCGGTGAGGCCTATATGGAAGGCACACTGACCCCGGTGAACTGCACGATCTACGATGTGCTGCATGTTCTGCTCGCCAGCGTCGAACTGGCGGAACGCCGGATTCCCGTGTTGCGCGCGCAGGCGATGTTTAACCGCATCGCCCGGCCGCTCGCCCAGATGAACAATGCCCGCAAGGCGCGCCGCAATGTGGCACATCATTACGATCTGAACGGGCGGCTCTATTCGTTGTTCCTCGATCGTGATCGCCAGTATTCCTGCGCCTATTTTCCGCGCGGCGATGAGACGATCGATGAAGCGCAGGCTGCAAAAAAACGCCACATCGCCGCAAAACTTCTGCTGGACCGGCCGGATCTGACCGTGCTCGACATCGGCTGCGGCTGGGGCGGCATGGCGCTGACCCTGGCGCGCGACTATGGCGCCAAAGTCACCGGCATCACCCTCTCGGTCGAACAACTGACCGAAGCCCGCGGCCGCGCCCAGGCCGAGGGGCTGTCGGACCGGGTGAATTTCGAATTGATCGATTATCGCGCGGTCGACCGGCAGTTCGATCGCATCGTCTCGGTCGGCATGTTCGAACACGTCGGCCTCCCCAATTATCAGGCCTATTTCGAAACGGTTCATCGCTGCCTGAAGCCGGACGGCGTTGCGCTCGTCCACGCGATCGGTCGGTTCGATGGCCCGGCGGCGACCAGCCCGTGGCTCGCCAAATACATCTTCCCGGGCGGCTACTCGCCGGCATTATCCGAAGTGTTCGGCCCGCTCGAACGATCCAGACTCCGCAGCACCGATATCGAAATCCTGCGTCTGCACTACGCCAAAACCCTCAACCATTGGCGCAGGCGCTTCGCCGCCAACCGCGATACCATTGCCTCACTGTACGACGAACGCTTCTGCCGCATGTTCGAGTTCTACCTGGCCGGCTCGGAACTCGCCTTCGCCGTGCAGGATCACATGGTGTTCCAACTCCAGCTCGCCCGCCGTCAGGACGCCGTGCCGCTCACCCGCGACTATATGGTCGATACCGAGCGCGTGCTCGCGCGGCAGACGGCCTGATGCCAGGGTGGGGCTGATCGGCATGCGGCGCGCGCTCGCCCTGCTGGCGTGACAGCATGACATCCGCCGCCTTGCGCCGTTATCGGCTCAGGCCGCGGGTCTGGTCGATCAGGGCGTAGAGCGGCGTGGGGTCGACGGCAAACAGGCGCGCTTCGGTGCGCGCTTCCTCGGCGATCCGGTCGAGATAGGCTTCGGCGTCCGGCAGGCGGGCGGCGAAGGCTGCGGCGAGGTTGGCGTAGTCGGCATCGGTCGGCTCGGGTTTGGTGAACAGCGCGCCGACGGCGGGATCGCGGATCGCAAGCGCTGCCGGCAGCGTCAGGATGCCGTCACGCACATCGGCTTCGCCGCCGCCGCCGAGGGCCACCGCACCGCGCACGTCACCAACATCATCGCAGCCGTGATACAGCAGGCCTAGCAGGCCGCCGAAGCGGCGCAACCGTCCGCTACGATCGCCCAGGCAGGCGCAAATCTCGAACATCGAGCCGGTGTCCTCGCCGGCGATCCGCCGCCAGTCTTCGACCCCGAGCACCTGGCGGCGTAACCGCCACTGCAGGCATTCGGCAACGCCCAACCGTTTGATCAATTCCGAAACCAGCCGGATCGCCAGAACATCGCCGCCCAGTTGCTCGTAGCCGGCGGCGACGATGTAGCCCGAGGTCATCAGTGCGTTCAGCTCGCCGAATTTCGTGTGCATCGTCGCACGGCCGCGTCGCGTGTCGGACCGGTCGAGAATATCATCGACCACCAGCGTCATGTTGTGCATCATTTCGACCACCAGGGCCGCGGTCATCACCTCCGGCGGGATCGGGCCGCAATCGGGACCCGGCATGATCGAGCGGTAGCAGGCGAACATCGTCAGGGGCCGGAAATATTTCGACCCGCCGCGAAACTGCCAGTCGAGCGCTTCGCTCATTTCGGGGTCGCAACCGCGCAGCCATGCAGCGATCCGCGCGCCCAGGGCGTTCATTTCGGTGGTCAAGCCCAGTGCGGCGATCACATCGCCGCCGCTGCCGTTATTGTTCATGCAGCCTGCTTATGCCTTGACCTGATACGATCGTTTGGCCGGATCGGCCGGATCGGCGGCCTGTGCCAGCGCCTGGGCGAGCGCCTCGCTGACCTGATCGAGTTCCATGTGCAGGCGTCGTGCCTCGCGTTCGGCGGTGTCGCCGATTTCGCGCAGAAACGCCCGCGCATCATCGGCCAGCACCAATGTTTCAGCGGTGCGGTCGTTCGCGCGATCGGACATCGCGTGCAGCAACGCGGCCTGATAGCGTAGTTGCACCGCCATCAGCGCCTGACCGTAGCGCAGCGCGCTGGTGGCGCTGATCCGCCAAGCATCGGTCAGCGCGGCCGCGACTTCGGGCGGCGTGCCACCTGGCAGCATGGCGGCGGGGTTGAACCCCTGTGTGCCGGACTGATCGGATGATCCCCCCCCAGGCGATCCGGCGGCGGACTGGAACGCGGCGAGACCCTTCATGTAGAGTTCGCTGAACGCGGCCAGCGGATTCGCCGATGGATCGCTCATCGTGCCCGGTCTTCCGGCGGCATCGGGCGGGCGCCGCGCCTTTGGTCCAGCTCGTTCAAAAACACCAGCAGCGACAGGCGCGAGGCGTCGGTCAGAGCGCGCAGGAATTGCTGATGCGCCATGTAGCCGGTCCAGAGTGCGTCCTCGCAGGCGGTCTGGCGATGGTCGCGGTCGGCCAGCAGCGGTGCGGCGCCGGCACGTGCCAGACCGGTCATTTCCTGCAGTGCGAATTGGCTCGCGCGCCCGGCAAGGTTGAGCCAGGTCGCCGCCGCAGCGCCTTGCACCTGCATCGCCATGCGTAGCATTGCGGGATAGTTCGCCGCCATTTGATATCCTTCCGGTCCAGCAACCAACGCCGCGGCGGCGTTGCGTCCACGAGGCGCGGCCTCTATGATTTTGCTGTCGAAATATGCACGAAAAGGCCCGATCATGGCAAGCAGCGCCGCCCCGCCTCGGGTGATCATCGCCGGTGCCGGTGTGGCGGGCCTGACCGCGGCGCATCGCCTGCTGGAGCGCGGCTATGATGTGACGCTGATCGAGGCAAACGATTTCATCGGCGGCAAGCTCGGCGCGCATCGCGATGTCGGCGTGGATGCCGATGCCGACGATGCAACGAAGCCGGCGGAATGCGACCTATGCGCCGGGTCCGGCGGTTGCCCGCGCACCGGCGACTGGCACGAGCATTGTTATCACATGTATCTCAACTGGTATCATAATTTCTGGACATTGATGGATGAGGTCGGCGCGCTCGGCAGCTTCATCCCGATCGATGCGGTGTTCAACCTGCCGCGCGGCAGATCGGACCGCAGCAGGCCGGGCGCGCGTGCGACGAGCCTCGTGAACGTCGGCTCGCCCTGGACCATTTTGCGCAATCTCGCCAGCGGCATGGATACGCCGATCAATATGTTTCTCTCGGGTCAGGCAATGGCCGATCTGACCAGCGAGCCTGCCAGGCGCAGCGATCAGCTCGAGAAAACCAGCGTCGCGTCGTTCATGTCAGCGCGCAGTTATGCGAGCGATGCGGCGTTGGCCGCAACGTATCGGACCACGGCACAGGCGTTCGCCTCGCCGAGCTATCTGAGTTCGGCCCGCAGTTTCAAAGCCCTGCTCAGCTACGGGCTGCGTCTGCCGGAGCCCTCGATGTGGTTGCTGGCCGGGCCCACCGCCAGTGCGATATTCACACCTTGGCTGAAACGACTGCACGCCATTGCCAGCGCGTTCAACGTGGTCGGCGCGCTCGATCCTGATCCGGCCAATCCGCTGGGCATCGTGGCAGGCTTGCCCGAGGCAAGCGGGCCGGGCGGCCGGCTGACCGTCCACACGCTCACCTCGGTCCGATCCCTCACCATCGATCCCGATACCGGGCGGATCACCGGCATCGGCCTGTTGCGGCATGCCTCATCCCCCTCGATCCATCGCGGCCAGCCGGACGAACAACCATCAACCCCGTTCGAGCCGATGGCGGTGAGCGATGATCTGATCCTGGCGTTGCCCCCGAGGCCGCTGGGCGAACTGATCACCCCGGCGATCGCGGCGCGCGCGCCGACCCTGCCCAATGTGCATTATCTTTGCACCGAGCCGATGATTTCGCTCGACCTGTTCTTTCGCCGCAAGCTCGACAAGATTCCACGCGGCATCACGGTGCTGCTGGACTCGCCGTATCAGATGAGTTTTCTCGATACATCGCAAACCTGGGCGCAGGCCGCGCCGCAGGGGACCAGCCTGAACGTGGTCGCCTCGAACGCCGATACGCTGGTGCCGCTGAGCTATGGCGATGATGATATCATTGCCGCCTTGCTCGCCGAACTGCATCGCTATCTCGATTTCGACGATGCCGATCTGCTGACCTGCCGCACGCATTTGCAGACCAATGTCGGCGAGGAATTATTCGTCAATCAGGTCGGTAGCTGGGACTGGCGGCCGCAGGCCACCTGCGGCATTCCGAACCTGTTTATCGCCGGGGATTTCTGCCAGACCGCAATCGATGTCGTGACCATCGAAGGGGCGGTGGTCAGCGGCTTAATGGCGGCGGAGGCGCTGCGCCGCCGCCATCGTCGTGGACCGCCGATCCGGATCAGCCAGCCCGATGAATACCCCGCGCTCGCGAAGGCCGGGCTCGCGGCAGCGACCCGGCCGTTTGCCTATGCCGCCAACGTTGTCGCCACCGCCGATCGCACCATCAAACAGCGCTACGCGCGGTGGTTTCCGAACGGCTGACCGGCCGGCTATTTCGCGAATTCGGGTTCGACCGCATCCTTGAAGGTCACCTGTCCCGGTTTGATGTTACCGATGAAAATCTGCAGCGCCAGGGCGTTTTCGAAGGCTTTCGGCGAGATCGTGGGGTTGGCGGGGTAGACGTCCTGCGAGACCATGCGTGCGACGGCGGATTTCAGCACCGGGGCGGGCAGGGTGGGAAACTCCTTTTCGGCGACTTCGAGCGGGATTTTCGGGTTGGTGTGCATCAGATGTTCGGCCTCGGCCAGGCTGGCGACGAAGGCCTTGACCATAGCGGGGTCTTTCACGCCGGTCGCTTTCAGCATGTCGATGGTCGAAAAGGCGTAGCCGCCGGGGTAGTGCTTGGTGAAGGCGTAGATAATCTTGTCGCCGGCGGCGATTCCTTCATCGAGTTGCGGTTCATAGACGGCGGCGGCGGCGGCGCGGCCGGCCATGGTGGGGGCAAGCTCGGTGCCGATCTGCACGGTATCGAGCGTGGCGGTGCTCTTGTCGCGTTTCAGCAGGCGTTGCAGCAGGTAGGTGCTGGTCGAGGGAGGTATCGCGGTGGCGATCGGCTTGCCAGCGAGCCCGGCGATCGAGGTGATGTTCGAGCCTTTCGGCACCACCACCCAGACCGGTGCACCGTTGACGACCAGGGCGACGTTGGTCATTGAAGCGCCCTTGAGATTGGCGAGAATCGCTGTCATCGGGTCCTGCAGCGAGAAGGTGGCATTGCCGCCGATCACCGCGGCGACCGCGGCGGCGCCGCTGCCGGCGGTGACCTTATCGATCGCGAGACCGTGTTTGGCGAACATGCCCTGATCGATCGCGACATAGAGCGGCAGATACAGCAGCGATTGAAACGCCTGATAGATGACCACTTTTTGGGGTGAAGCGGCCTGCGCGGGGCTGAGCAGAGTGCCGGCGAGGCAGAGTGCGCCGAGGGTTTGGGCGAGGGCGCGTTTCAACGATCGGATTTCCAAGTGACGAACCTTTCTTCGATGAGGCGGACGATCAGGGTCAGGAGCGATGCCATCAGCGTGAGCACGATGATGCCGAGCCAGACGGTGTTGAGGTCGAACAGGGAGCCGGCGACGAAGACTTCGTGGCCAAGGCCGGCTTGCGAGGCGATGTATTCCCCGACCACGGCACCGATCAGCGCGAAGCCGATGTTCATGCGCAGCGCCGAGAAAATCCACGGCACCGCGCTGGGCAGGATGAGTTTGCGGAAAATCTTGCCGCGCGATGCGCCCAGCGCACGGAACAGGTTGAGCAGGTCACGGTCGAGTTCGCGCACCGAGGCGGTGGCCGCGATCATCGAGACCGCGAAGGTCGAAATACCGGCGAGCCAGATTTTCGAGCTCATGCCCGAGCCGAACCAGATCACGATCAACGGGCCGAGCGCGATTTTCGGCACCGAGTTCAACACGATCGAGACGCCTTCGGCCGGGCGCGCGATTTTCGGCACGAACCACAGGCCGAGGCCGCAGCCGGTGCCGGCGATGCTGCCGAGCAGCAAGCCGGCCACGGTTTCATAAAGCGTCACCCAGCTATCATAGAGTAGGGTGCCGGTGGTGAGGCCCTGATGCGCCGAGGCCAGAATGCCGAGCGGTGAGCCGAACAACTGGCCGTTGATCAGATGACGATCGGCCGCGATCTGCCATAGCGCGAGACCAGCCAGGACGATGACCGCCACGATGGCGTTCTGGATCAGGTTGCGCGTGCGGTGCGGACTGGCCCGGCGGGCGCGCGGTTTTGGGACCGCGACGGCATCGATCTGCGCACTCATGCGGCGATTGCCGTTGATTTCAGCGCGCCCCAGATACGGGCGTGATAGGCGCGAAACTCCGGTGCCTCGCGCGCGCTGATCGCATCGCGACGGCCGGCCGTGGTCAGGCCGATCGACATATCCTGCGAAACCCGGGCCGGGCGGCCGGCGAGCACCACGACGCGGTCGCTCATCGCGATGGCTTCCTCGATATCGTGGGTGACCAGGACCACGCTCATGCCGCGCTCATCGCGGAGGCTCATCACATCGTCTTCCAGCATCAGCCGGGTTTCGTAGTCGAGGGCTGAAAACGGTTCATCGAGCAGCAGCACGGTCGGGCGCAGCAGCAGGGTACGGGTCAGCGCGACGCGCTGGCGCTGGCCGCCGGAGATTTCATGGGGATAGGCGTTGATCTGGGCGGCAAGACCATAGCGATCGAGCATGGCGATCGCGTCCTCGCGGTCGGCGGCGCCAACCTTGCCACGCAGTTCGATGCCGAGCAGCGCATTGTCGAGCACGCTGCGCCAGGGCAGCAGCAGGTCCTTTTGCAACATATAGGCGATGCGGCTGTTGCCGGTCCCCGCCGGCACGCCGGCGATTTCGATGCGGCCTGAACGCGGACTCAGCAGACCGGAGATGATGTTGAAAAGGGTGGATTTGCCGGCGCCGCTGCGCCCGACGATTGCCAGGATCTCGCCCGGGGCGACCGCGATATCAAGCCGGTCGAGCACGGACGTGGCCCCGCCGTCAGCCGCGATGAAATCGTGGCTGAGACTGCGGATGGCGAGCGCCGGCGTCATGTTCACGCTGTCATTGCGTGGCGGCGGTTGGATCAGGGGATGGCTCCAAAGTGGTTGCGATGCCCGCGACGGTACGCACGATCCGTGCCATCACGGCGGTTTGGTTCATATCGGTGAAATTCAGGGCATCCTATACGTAATTGTCCATATATCCCGCGATTATGTGCTGAAGATATCAACTGATACCGCTTAATTGCTTAAAATAACGCCACTCCAGGCCGCGCCGGATCGGGCATGGTCGTGGCGCCTCGCTATGCTAGGCTGATCGCAGGGAGAGCAACGATGAGCCAGGCGATCAGCACGATCAAAGTGACGGCCAACGGGTTGGCGTTTGCAGTTGATACGGCCGGCAACGGGGCGAGGCTTGCGCTTTGCCTGCATGGATTTCCAGAATGTAAATTTTCCTGGCGCTATCAGCTACCGATGCTGGCGGCGCTGGGTTACACGGCCTGGGCGCCCGATCTGCGCGGCTATGGCGAGAGCGCGCGGCCGGACGGGGTTGCGGCGTACCGAATATCGGCTTTGCTGCGCGATGTGGCCGGTCTGATCGATGCCGCACGGGCGCGCGGCATCGATGGCGAGGTTCTGCTGATCGGGCATGATTGGGGCGGTGCGCTCGGCTGGCTGTTCGTGCTGAATGCAGTCCGCCCGGTCGATCGGTTCATCGTGATGAACCTGCCGCACCCCGATCTGTTCGCGCGCGGCCTGCGCACCACCCGGCAGTTACGGCGCTCGTGGTACATTTTCTGGTTCCAACTGCCGTGGTTGCCCGAGCGCGTGCTGTCTGCGAACAATGCTGCCTGGGTGGCGCGGGCATTTCGCGGCATGGCGGTCGACAAGAGCCGGTTTCCTGATGACGTGCTGGCGGTGTACCGCGCCAATGCGCTGATCCCCGGCGGGCTGACCGCGATGATCAACTGGTATCGGGCGAATTTTCGCAATCCGTTCCGCAGTCTCGCACCGGCGAAACGCCTGACCGTGCCGACGCTGATGCTCTGGGGCGAGCGCGACGCCGCACTCGGCAAGGAACTCACGATCGGCACCGAGGCGTTGGTCGATGATTTCACCATCCGCTACCTGCCCGGCGTCTCGCACTGGGTGCAACAGGAAGCACCCGAGGCGGTCAACGCGATGATAACGGCCTGGTTGGCTGGTGAGCCGCCGCCATTTTATAACAAATCGCCATAACTCACGGCTGATCGAGCAGCACGCCCCTGCTGGTGGCTTCGACCGCGACGACGCCGGAGTCCACCAGGGTCAGCGTGCCGACCGAGGTCGCGATCGTACCGAGGCCCGGACGATGTTCAATGTCGGTCACCACCCAGCGGATCAGCGTGCGTGCGTTCATCGGCACGCCGCGGCGAAAGCGGAAGGTGAACTCCATGCCGACGGTCGGACCCAGATTGGAAAAATAGCCGGCGGTCAGACCCATCATGCGCGCGGTGGTTTCGGTACCGCTGGCGATCAGCCCGCCGAACCGCGAGGCGGTTGCCATGGCTTCGTCGTGATGCATCGGGTTGGTATCGCCGACCAGCCGAGCGAAAGCCTGTGATGCTTCGGTTTCGAAAACATGTTCCACCTCGAAACTCGTGCCGACTTTGACCATCTGATCCATGCTTGTCGGTTTCCTTGTCACGCGTTCTTGTCCGGCGCCGCCCGCCGTGGCACTGAGCATCGATTACAGGTGCCATACCGGCAGGATTGCGTCCATTCGCGTGCCGTCGTGCAAGCCGGCGATTTTTTCAGTTCGGGGGAAGTTCATTGTCAATCAAGCCTTTACGCAAAGCGGTGCTGCCGGTTGCCGGCCTTGGGACGCGGTTTTTGCCGGCGACCAAAGCCATCCCCAAGGAAATGCTGCCGGTGGTCGATCGTCCGCTGATCCAATACGCGATCGATGAGGCGCGGGCCGCCGGCATCGAGCAGTTCTGCATGGTCACCGGCCGTGGCAAGACCGCGCTGATCGACCATTTCGACATCGCCTTCGAGCTCGAGGCGACGCTGCACGAGCGCGGCAAGGACGAAACCCTGGGCATGCTGCGCTCCGAAGCGATGGAACCCGGCTCGATCGTCACGGTGCGCCAGCAGGTGCCGCTCGGCCTTGGCCACGCCATCTGGTGCGCGCGCGCGTTCATCGGCGATGATCCGTTTGCGATCATCCTGCCGGACGACCTGGTGTTGAGCGACACGCCCTGCCTGACCCAGCTGGCCGAAGCCTATCGGCAAACCGGCGGCAATGTCGTCGCGGTCGAGGAAGTGCCGATGGAGCAGGTGCATCGCTACGGCGTGCTGAAAACCGGCGAAACCCACGGCAATCTGGTCGAAGTGCTCGGGTTGGTCGAAAAACCCAAGCGCGAGGTGGCCCCCTCCAATCTCTCGATCATCGGGCGCTATGTGCTGCTGCCCGAAGTGATTGCGCATCTCGCGCGGATGGAGCGCGGTGCGGGCAATGAGGTGCAACTGACCGATGCAATGGCCAAAATGATCGGCCATGCGCCGTTCTTCGGCCTGAAATTCGAAGGCCGGCGGTTCGATTGCGGCGATAAGATCGGCTATCTCGAAGCACAGATCGCCTTTGGCCTGTCGCGGCCGGATCTGAGCCCGGAGATTCGCAAATTCCTGAAAGCCTACACCAATGCATGATCAAGCCACATTTTCGCACCTGTTTCCCGCCACCACCCTGCGCGAATACGACATTCGCGGCATCGTCGGTGAAACGCTGCACGAGGCCGATGCCTATGCGATCGGCCGCACCTTCGGCTCGATGGTCGCGCGCAAGGGCGGCAGCCGCGTCGCCGTCGGGCGGGATGGCCGGCTGTCATCGCCGCAATTGGCCGCGACGCTGATCGAAGGGCTGATGGCGAGCGGCATGACCGTGATCGACATTGGTTGCGGCCCGACGCCGATGCTCTATTTCGCCGCCACGGTCGAGGCGACCGATGGCGCCGTGATGGTCACCGGCAGCCACAACCCGGCAAATTACAACGGCTTCAAAATGATGCTCGGCCGCAAGCCATTCTTTGGCCCGCAAATTCAGGACCTCGGCCGGCTAGCCGCGGCGGGCGATGTGGTTGCGGCGGTGCCGGGTTCGGTATCGACGCAGGATATCAGCGAGGCGTATATCAAGCGCCTGTTGCAGGATTGGGATGGTGGCGATCGCGCCCTGAACGTGGTGTGGGATTCCGGCAATGGCGCGGCAGGCGATGTGCTGATGCGCCTGGTCAAGGCACTGCCCGGCAAGCACACCGTGCTGAATGCCGCAATCGATGGCCGATTTCCCGCCCATCACCCGGACCCGACGGTGCCAAAAAACCTCGAGCAACTGGTAGCCGCGGTGCGCCAGCAGGGGGCGGACATCGGCATCGCGTTCGATGGTGATGCGGACCGGATCGGCATCGTCGACGACACGGGCGAAATTCTGTTCGGTGATCAGTTCCTGATCCTGCTCGCGCGCGACGTGCTTGAGACTCATCCGGGTGCGACCATCATCGCCGACGTCAAGGCAAGCCAGGTGCTGTTCGACCAGATTGCGGCGGCCGGCGGCAAGCCGTTGATGTGGAAGACTGGCCATTCGCTGATCAAATCTAAAATGGCCGAAACCGGCTCACCCTTGGCCGGCGAAATGTCCGGCCATATCTTCTTTGCCGACCGCTGGTACGGGTTCGACGATGCGCTTTACGCCGCGATCCGCGTGATGAACGCGATGATCAACAGCGGCCAGAGCGTCTCGGCCTTCCGCAAGAGCCTGCCGCCCGTGCTCAACACGCCCGAATTGCGCTTCGATTGCGCGGAGAGCCGCAAGTTCAGTGTCGTCGCGGAGGTCGCCGAGCGCCTGCGCGCCGATGGGGCGACCGTGTCCGAAACCGATGGCGTGCGGGTGAACACGGCCGATGGCTGGTGGCTGCTGCGGGCGTCCAACACCCAGGCGGTTCTGGTCGCGCGGGCCGAGGCGGGATCGGAAGCGGGGCTGGCGCGGCTGAAGGCGACGCTCGCTTCCCAACTGGCTGCATCCGGCCTCGCACCGGATTTTTCCGGCGCGAATGCCGGGCACTGATCCGGGCGTGCCGTGCCAGCGCCTGCACGTAGCGGTTTTGCTACCGTGCCATAACGAAGGTATCGCGATCGGCCGGGTGGTGCGCGCGTTTCGCGCGGCCCTGCCCGATGCCACGGTATTCGTGTTCGACAACAACTCGACCGACAATACCATTACCGAGGCCCGCGCCGCGGGTGCGGTGGTGCGCACCGAAACCCAGCAGGGCAAGGGGCACGTGGTGCGCCGGATGTTTCGCGATATCGATGCCGATTACTACGTGATGGCCGATGGCGATGACACCTACGATGCAGGTCTGGCACCGCGACTGCTCGATATCGCCCAGCGCGGCCCCTATGATCTGGTGAATTGCGTGCGGATCGAAACCGCGCAGGAGGCGTATCGTGGCGGCCACCGGTTCGGCAATCTGATGCTGACCGGCGCTGTGCGTTTCATTTTCGGCAACCGCGTGCAGGATATGCTGTCGGGCTATAAAATTCTCTCACGCCGCTTTGTGAAATCTTTCCCCGCCCTATCCACCGGGTTCGACATCGAGACCGAACTTGCGGTGCACGCGCTGGAACTCTCGATCCCGATCGCGCATGAACAGGGCAGCTATCGCGGCCGGCCGCCGGGGTCGGAGAGCAAGCTGCGCACCTATCAGGATGGCTGGCGGATTCTGAAAATGATCCTGAAACTGATCCGCCACGAGCGCCCGCTGGCGTTTTTCGGTGCGATCGGGCTGGCGTGCGCCGTGGTCGCCATGGCGCTGATCATCCCTGTGCTGCTCACTTATCTGCACACCGGCCTGGTGCCGCGCCTGCCAACCGCGGTTCTCGCCACCGGCATCATGCTGGTCGGTGCGCTGAGCCTGACCACCGGCATCATTCTCGATACGGTGACCCGGGGCCGGCGCGAATTGCGGTTGCTGGCGTATCTCAGCTTGCCGGCACCGGCGGTGCCGGATGAGGTGAACGCTTCAATCAACCCGGATATCAACGCGTGACAACAATCTTGCGGCGAAGTGTGTTCGTTGTCGTCGCAGGCTTTCTGACATATTTGCTTGCGTCGTTCGCCCTGTTTGACCGCACCGGTATCCTGACGGGCACGCATTACGTCGGCAATGGAGCCGACCCGTATTTATATATGTGGTCGTTCTACTTCATTCCGCACGCCATCGTGCATGGACAAAATCCATTTATCATTTCGGCGGCCTGGGCACCGGCTGGATTGAATCGTGCCTATCCGGTTAAGTCAGACACCCACTACATGTGGGGTGGACCCATGCTCCCGAATAAAGCTGGGCATAGGTTGGCGCCTCGGCGCCGCCCG
>NZ_NCJX01000064.1:0-14477 GCF_002282635.1 Acidiphilium sp. 34-64-41
GGGAAAAGCCAGTTCGTCACGCTGGTGAATGTCAATGGCCGCCATGGCGGGGGCCACTAGCCCTAGTGGGTGTCTGAGTCAACCGGATAGGCACGGAGTCTTCTTTTTTGTGAACAAAAAAGAAGCAAAAAAAACTTCATTCATCTGTGCCCGTGCCCGTGAAACCGCCAATGTCCCAGATAAATAAAAGTTTTTTGGTTCTTTTTTACAAAAAAGAACCGCTTCCTACTCCTCGCTCACCGCAAACTCGACATCCCGATGCACATGAATCGACATCAGCACGCCAAACCCCAGCATCACCGCGGTCAGCGCCGATCCGCCATAAGACACCAACGGCAACGGCACCCCGCCCACCGGAATCAACCCCATCACCATCGCCAGATTTACGAAACAATAAAGAAACAAATTGGTCGCAATCCCCAGCGCCGCGAGCCGCCCGAACTGATGGCGGCAGCGCAGCGCGGTATAAATCGCCATCATCACCATCGAGAACAGCACGCCCAGCAGCACGATCGAGCCGGCAAAGCCGAATTCCTCCGCAATGATGGTAAACACGAAATCGGTCTGCTTCTCCGGCAGGAAGTTCAACTGATTCTGCGTCCCGTGCAAAAACCCCTGCCCCCACATCCCGCCCGAGCCCAGCGCGATCTTCGACTGGATAATATTATACCCCGCCCCCAGCGGATCGCGCCCGGGGTGCAGAAACGTCAGGATGCGCTCCTTCTGATACCCGTGCAGATGGCTATAGGCATACGGTGCAATGATCGCGACCAGCGCGATCACGATGGCGAATTTCCACCACCGCACCCCCGCCCCCAGCAGCACCGAACCGCCGATCGCCATGGTGATCACCGCGGTGCCAAGGTTCGGCTCCTTCAAGATCAGCGCCGCCGGCACCAGAATCGCAAGCACCGGCGGGATCAGGAACAGCGGATTGCCCACCCGCTCATGCGTCGCCCGCTGAAACCACGATGCCAGCGCGAGCGCCAGAAACAGCTTCATCAACTCCGAGGGCTGCACATGCACCCCCCCCACATCGAGCCAGCGCTTCGCCCCAAGCCCGACATGGCCGAATTTCCAAACCGCGATCAGCAGCACGATCCCCAGCCCATACAGCGGCCAGGCGCATTTCGCGATGATCCGGATATCGATCATGGCAATCGCGATCATCAGCAACAGCGAGGCAAAAAACCGCTCGATCTGCGGCGTCGCATAAGGCTGGCCATGCCCGCCCGCCGCCGAATACAGCGCCGCATAGCCGATGCCCGCCAGCGCGCAACACGCCAGCACGAACAGCCAGTTCACCCGCAGCAGCTTGCTCGCGAAGCTGAACGAACGGTCGTACTGCGGCCGATAGAATTTGGTGGTGAGCGGCGCGTTCATGCCGGTCCCGCCTCGCTGATCAGGGCTTGCGGCGCGCTCTGAATGGTGCCGGGCGGCGCCGGCGTCAGATTGCGCGTCAACGCCGCGGTGATCAACGCCTGCGCGATCGGCGCCGACACCGCAGCGCCTTCATTGCCGTGCTCCACCGCCACCGCCACGGCAAACCGCGGCACATCGGTCGGCGCGAAGGCGATGAAAAACGCATTGGGTCGGAATTTCCACGGCAGCTTGGCATCGTCGTAATTCGCCTTCTCCTGCGCCTGCGACAAATCATGCACCTGCGCGGTCCCGGTCTTGCCCGCCATGAACACGCCGGGAATCGTCAGGCGCGAGGCATAGCCGGTGCCGAGCTGCGTATTGACCACATCGAACATGCCCTGCCGCACCGCCGCCAGATTGCGCATATCGAACCCGAGCGAGGGCCAATCGTCCGGCCCGTTGCCCGATTGCACGACATCACCAACCGCCCCCGCAATATGCGGCCCGACCGCCCGCCCCGTCGCAATGCGCGCGGTCATGGTCGCCAACCCGAGCGGCGTGACCTGGGTATATCCCTGCCCGATCCCCTGGATCACGGTATTGCCCTTGGTCCACACTAGGCGCCGGTCGCGCGCCCATCGCCGGGTCGGCAGAAACCCCTGCGAAACCCCCGGCAGATCAAGCGGCAACGGCCCGATCAGCCCCAGTTTCCGCCCCATCGCGGCAATCCGGTCGATGCCGGTGGCCAGCGCGGTATGATAAAAAAACACATCGCAACTCTGCTGCAACGCGTTCACCACATTGATCGAGCCATGGCCCTGATGCCGCCAGCAGTAAAAAATATGGTTGCCCAGCTTCAGATACCCCGGGCAGAAAAACTGCGTACTCGGCGTAATCGCACCGCATTCGAGCGCCGCCATCGCGACGTTCGGCTTGAAGGTCGACCCCGGCGCGTACAACCCGCCGGTCGCCCGGTCGTTCAACGGCCGTTTCGGATCTTCCATCCAGCGCTGCCACACCGCTTCCGGCACGCCGGCATCGAACAGCGTCGGGTCGAACCCGGGCTGGCTCGACATCGCCAGAACTGCACCATTGGTCGCATCGAGCATCACGGCCGCCCCGGCCTGACCGGCCAGTTTCTGCGCCGCCAGGCTCTGCAACCCCGCATCGATGGTCAATTGCACGGTCGCACCCTGGGTGCCGTTGTCCCGATCGAGCACGCGCACCACCGTGCCATGCGCATTCACCTCGGTCTGCACGATGCCGGGATCACCCCGCAGCGCATCGTCGCGCGCCCGCTCCACCCCGGCACGCCCCACCCGCATGCCCGGCAAGGCGAACACCGGATTGAGCGCCGCCTGCGCCTGGGTCGGCCGGGCAACGTACCCGATCGTGTGGGACATCGTATCCCCCATCGGATAGACCCTCGATGCGCCGACATCGACGAACACGCCCGGCAGATCGGTCGCATTGACCTCGATCCTGGCCATGTCCGACCAGTCCAGATAATCCTTCAGCAACACCGGCACATAGCGCGGCTTGCCGGCAATATCATGCGCGATACGCTGACGCTCGCCGTCCGAAAGACTGACCAGTCCGGCAAACCGGTCGATCACCGCGGCCGGATCGGGCGCCTGGATCATCATGAACAAGGCGCGCCAATGCTGCTTGTTGCCCGCCAGGATTGTGCCATGCCGATCCGTGATCATGCCGCGCAGCGGTGCCAGCAGCCGCTCGTTCACCGAGTTCTGCTTGGCGAGCGTCGCGTATTTGCCGTGCTGAAGCACCTGCATCCGATACAGCCGCACGCCAAGCGCACCGAACGCGGCAAGCTGCACGCTGCCCAGCAACAGAGCCCGGCGGCTGAAAATCGGCCGCAATTCCCGTTCGCGCTTCATGCCCACATCAACTCACCCATCGTCACGCCTGCTCGGGCGCCGCAGCACCCCGATGCGCCCGGATCAGCGCAACCGCAAGCAAGGGATAGATCAAAATCGTGACAATTCCCTGGGCCAAAATGGGCGCAGGCGGCAGCATCGCGAGGTCGAGCACCGCGCGCGCCGCGTACTCCGCCGCGGTCAACACGGCAACGAAACCGGCAAACACCAGCCAGACCATGAGAAACCCCCGCCGCACCAAAGCGCGCCGGATCGCCGCCATCGCCGCCTGTTCCAGCAGCAACAGCACCGCCCACAGCCCGAGCGGCGAGGCACCCAGCAGATCAAGCAGCACACCGAGCACAGCCACCAGCGGTGCCGGCAGCGCGGCCGGCCGATACAGGCTCCAGAAATAGACCGAAGCCATGACAAACCCGACCCGCACCCCCGCCTGCAACGGCACCAGCCCCGGAATCGCCAGCAGAATCATCACGATCGCAATACTGACCGCCGGCAGCGCGTGCCGCGCCACCCGATCGAGGCCGCGCCAGAATTCCACGCCTTCCACTACGAAACCCCAACCATCATATGAAACCCGCGATCATTTGCATCAGGTCACCATCACAGTGGCATGATGCGCAGATCGCCGCCATTCAGGGGGTGGCCGCGGCGACATCGGCGCCGGGCTGGTGATCGTATTCAAACAGGCGCAGCACGCGCAGCCGGGTCATCCCGGCAAATGGCCGCACCACCGGATCGTTCTTGCCATCATAATGCACGGTACCCACCGGCAGCCCGTAGGGAAACACGCCGCCGACCGCGCTGGTCAGCACGATCTGGCCTTCCCGCGGCGGGTTGCCGGGCGCCCAATAGATCAGCCGCGGCGTCGCACTATTCTGCCCTTCCATGATCGCCCGCGCGCCGTGCCGCCCGATCGCAACTGGCACCCGGCTGTTCAAATCGGTGATCAGCAGCACCCGCGCACTGCGCGCCCCGGATTGCACAACGCGCCCGACCACGCCACTGCCATCCATCGCGATCGCATTCACAATGTCATGCGCGTCGCGCGGGATCGTCACCAGCACCGAACGGGCATAAAGCCCACCCAGATCCGCAATCACGCGGGCGGCGAAAAAATTCGGCGTCGGCGTCGGGACGAAATGCAGCTGCGATTTCAGCGCATCGTTCTGCGCCGCCAGCGCCAGCGCCACCGCGCGCCAGCGTTTGAGCTGATCGTTCTCGGCCACCAGGCGGGCATTGTCGGCGTGCAGGCGGAACCAGTCGCCGATCGCGCCACGCCCCTGTTCGACCTCGGCCACCGGTGCCGCCGCCGCGCGATACAGCGGCGCCAGCGCATCATCGAGCCCGGTGCGCAGCGTATCGCCCAAATGACGATCGGCCCGGCCGGCAAGCACCAGACCGAGCGAGACGATCAGCATCACAGGCAGCGTCAGGCGCGAGAGAGCTTGTCGAACCGGGATTGAAAGCCGCAGCATGCGGCGGGCTCCGTTCAAAATTGGGACGATGGACGAGAAAATACACGCAATCTACACAATTGCGCCTCGCTCGGTCTTACGCCACCTGAACGCCGCCGCCAATGCCGATCAAGCAATGAACGCGAGCACAAGCCATATTTTTAATCAGCCGACCGCGCAGGTCAGTCCCGCGTGTCGGATTGCCGCTTCGTGGTATATTCCGTTATCGCACCAAGAATCAACGCTGCCAGCACCGCCTTGCTCGGGTCCTTGCGGATCAGCGTCTGCGCCAGCCGCAGCACCTCCGCCGCCACCCCGTAGCGCGCACGCGCCAGCATCGGCCGCGGCCTTCCGTTCCAGATCATGCTGGCCGCGCCGAACAACCCTAGCGCGATCACGATAAACGCCGCGCCGAAAATCAACGAGGCATCGATCGCGCCCAGCGCATCCGCCACCGCCCGGAAAGCGGCGGCCAACAAAAACGCGAGCCCAAGCAGCCCGGCCACCAGCCCCGCCAGGCTGAGGGCGATGCGCAGTGTCAGATAGCGAAATGAAAACCCGTCGATCAGGTTGAAAAACACCCTCAGCACGCCACGATCTCCGCTACCCCGACGTGCCGGACGCTCATGATGACTGACGGCGCCGACGCAGCAGATGAGCCGCCACGAACCCGACACCCGCCGCAATCGCAAGCGCTGCGAGCGGCTGCTCATGCACCTTCGTCTCAACCTGGCTCACGGCGCGCCCACCCTTGATCCGAAGCTGCTTGCCGAGGTCGGACATCTCATCCTCAATGCTCGACAGGCGCAGATCGATCGCGTGCTTCAGTTCGGCGAGTTTTTCCGGGCTGTCGTTGAATTCCTTCATCGTGTCACCGGCCAGACGCACCAGCTTGGTCCGCAGCGTCTCGAAATCGCCCTGGAACCGATCGAACTCATCGGTCAATGTGCCCATCGCATCTTTTCGCTTGCCGCCCCAACTCGCCATTGCCGAAATCCTTTCGATGGTTGTCGCGGCCGCGCGGCCGCTCGATACCGATCAGGAGTGGGGTTTCGCGCAACCGGCTTCAAGTTACGAAATCCGTAATGAATTGCCCGCCGAACCGCCTGATACCACGGCAACCGGCCTCAATGCGATAGGCCAAATCGATGTTCACCATTCCCCCGATCGGCGAAATCGATTAAATATCCCGCCATGGACCCGCACCCCACCCGCACCCTCGCCGGATTATCGCTGCGCGATCTCGAATACGCCCAGGCCGTCTCGGAACTGCGCCATTTCGGCCAGGCCGCCGAACGCTGCGGCGTGTCGCAACCCGCCCTGTCCGAACAGATCCGCAAGCTCGAAGCGCTGCTCGGCGTCGCCCTGTTCGAACGCACCAAGCGCCGCGTCGCCCCCACCGCCGCCGGCGCCACCCTGCTCGCCCAGATCGAGCGCGTCATGGCCGAAGCGCGCCATCTCCTCGCTTTGTCGCACGGCCAGCCAAGCGTCATGGCAGGCACGGTGGCGCTGGGCGCAATCGAGACGCTCGGCCCCTATTACCTGCCCGGCATCCTGCGCCTGCTGCGCGCCGAACGCCCTGCCCTGTCGCTCCGCCTCACCGAAGCGCGCACCGCCCCGCTGATCGAGCGCCTGGTCAGCGGCGCGCTCGACCTCGCCTTGCTCGCCATGCCGGTGCCGCGCGCCGGGCTGGTCGCGGCCCCGCTATTCTTCGAGCCTTTCCTGCTCGCCACGCCGCCCGGCCATGTGCTCGCTGCCCTGCCGCGCCTGACGCTCGACGATCTCCCCGCCGAAGACCTCCTCCTGCTCGAAGATGGGCATTGCCTGCGCGATCAGGCGCTCGCCCTGTGCAACGCCAAGCCGGTCACCCGCCACGCCACCAGCCTCGAAACCCTCTGGCAAATGATCGCGGCCGGCGAGGGCTATTCCCTGCTGCCCGCCCTCGCCGTCGCCGCCCGCCCCGACCTGCACGACCTCGTCCTGTGCCAAACCCTTGCCGACGCCGATGCCGGGCGCACCATCGCCCTGGTCTGGCGCGCCTCGGACCCGCGCGACCCGGCCTTCCGCGCGCTCGCCTCCCTGTTCGCCGCTCTTCGGCCGGCGGTCACGCTCCCAGCACCCGGCACATGACCCGCGCAGCCCCAAACGCCCATGCCCCCGAGTCAAAAAGTTTTTTGCTTCTTTTTTCCAAAAAAGAAGCCCTTCCTTAACCTCCAAGTCCTTTACTCATCTCCCCCTGATGACGCCCCGCACCGCAGATGCTACCGCCGCCCCAATGGCCACCCAGCGCGCCCCGATCTTCCAATCCCCGCTGAAATCACCGCTCGTGCGCGGCTGGCTCGGCGACGCCGCCGGCCGCTATCTCGCCGCCACCATGCGCAGCACACGCTGGACGATCGAGGCCGATGCCCTGCTCGCCACGCTGCGCGCCGGCACGCCCTGCATCATCGCCTTCTGGCATGAATGCCTGCCCGCCATGCCCATCCTCTGGCATACCGCCGGGCGCATCGCTTCCGGGCCGACCGGCTACGTCCTCGCCAGCCGCCACCGCGACGGCCAGTTGATCGCCCGCACCATGGCCCGCTTCGGCGTGCGCGCCATCGCCGGCTCCACCTCGCGCGGCGGTGCCGCCGGCCTGCGCGAACTCACCCGCCTGATCGCCGCCGGCAATCCGGTCGGCCTGACGCCGGATGGCCCGCGCGGCCCGCGCCGCCGTGCCGCCGCCGGCGTCGCCCAACTCGCCGCCCTCACCGGCGCGCCGGTGTTCTGCGCCGCCGCCGCCACCGCCCGCGCCGTCACGCTGACCAGCTGGGATGAAATGCGCATCCCCCTGCCGTTCGGCCGTGGCGCGCTGATCGCAAGCGGCCCGGTCGAGGTCACGCGCGCCAACCGCGCCGCCGCGCTGACCGATATCGAAGCGCAACTCACCGCCAACCTCGCCCGCGCGCTGATCTCATGTCGCTGAGCCTGAAACTCTACCGCCTCGCCACAAGCCTCGCCGCCCCGGCGCTGCCCTGGTGGCTGAACCGGCGCGCGGCGATCGGCAAGGAAATCCCGGCCCGCCTGCCCGAGCGCCACGGCATTCCAAGCCGCCCCCGCCCGGACGGAAAACTCATCTGGGTCCACGCCGCCAGCCTCGGCGAGACCATGTCCGCCCTGCCGCTGATCGCCTCCCTCGCCCGCCACACCGGCGTCCTGCTCACCACCGGCACCGTCACCTCCGCCCAACTCGCCGCCGAACGCGCCGCCGCCATCCACCAGTTCGTCCCGCTCGACGTCCCACGCGCCGTCACCCGCTTCCTCGATCATTGGCGCCCGGATGCCGCCATCTTCCTCGAATCCGAACTCTGGCCGAACCTGCTCACCGCAATCGATGCGCGCGGCACCCCCCGCTTCCTGTTCAACGCCCGCCTCTCGCCGCGCAGCGCCGCCCGCTGGCGCCGCTTCCCGCGCGCGATCCGCCAGGTCTTCGGCGGCTTCGCCATGATCGCCGCGCAATCCCCGCGCGATGCCACCCGCCTGCGCGGCCTCGGCCTGCGCGACATCGAAAGCTGGGGCAATCTGAAATTCGCCACCCCCGATTTGCCGGACGACGAAGCCGCCCGCGCCGCCCTCGCCAAAGCCTGCCCCGGCCCCTGGCTGCTCGCCGCCAGCACCCACGCCGGCGAAGACATCCCGGTGATCGAAGCCCACCGCGCGCTCCGCGTCCTGCACCCCAGCATCACCACCATCATCGTCCCCCGCCACCCGCACCGCGCCGATGCAGTCGCCAGCCTCGCCCGTGGCGTCCCCCTCGCCCGGCGCTCACGCGGCGAACTGCCGGTCCCCGGCGGCCTCTACCTCGCGGATACGATCGGCGAACTCGGCATCTTCTACCGTCTCTGCCCGCTCGCCTTCATCGGCGGCACCCTGGTCCCGATCGGCGGCCACAACATGATCGAGGCCGCCCAACTCGGCTGCGCGACCATCGTCGGCCCGCATTACGAAAACCAGTTCGAAGCCATGACCACGCTGCACAGCGTCGGCGCCCTGGTCGATGTCGCCGATTTCATGGAGCTCGAAGCCACCCTGATCCGCCTGATGTCCAACACCGCCCGCCTCGCCGTCATGGGCAGCGCCGGCAAGCGCATCTGCGAAGGCTTCGCCGACCTGCCGGACCGCCTGGCCCGCCGCGTGCTGGAGGCCATGCCCTGATGCGCCCGCCCGCCTTCTGGCAACGCAACGGCATCCTCGCCGCCGCTCTCGCGCCACTCTCGCGCATCACCACACGCATCACCGCGCAGCGCGTCGCCAAACCCGGGTTCGATTGCGGCCTGCCCGTGCTCTGCATCGGCAACGCCAGCGTCGGCGGTTCGGGCAAGACCATCCTGGTCCGCCACATCCTCGCCCGCTACCGCACCCGCCGCGCCCGCCCCTTCGCCCTCACCCGCGGCCACGGCGGCACGATGCCAGGCCCGGTCGAGGTCGATCCGGCCGAGCACTCCGCGCGCGAGATCGGCGACGAAGCCCTCCTGCTCGCCGCCTCCGCCCCCACCATCGTCGCGCGCGATCGCGCCGCCGGCGCCCGCCTCGCCCTCGCATCCGGCGCCACAATCATTGTCATGGATGACGGTCTGCAAAACCCCACCCTGCGCAAAACCACCGCCCTGCTGGTGATCGATGGCGGCGCCGGCTTCGGCAACGGCCGCACCCTGCCCGCCGGCCCGTTGCGCGAACCCGCCCCCGCCGCCGCCGCCCGCTGCGCCGCCGCCGTGCTGATCGGCGCTGATACCCACGGCGCAACCCGCCTCCTGCCGCCCTCCCTCCCGATCCTCCAGGCGCAATTGATCGCCACCAGCCCGATCCCCCTGGCAGGACGGCGCGTCGTCGGCTTCGCCGGCATCGGCCGCCCCGAAAAATTCTTCACCACCCTGCGCGAGCTCGGCGCCGATCTCGTCACCACCATCGCCTTCCCGGACCACCACGCCTACCGCCCGATCGACCTCGCCCGCCTGCAAATGACCGCGGCCCAATCCGGCGCCCTGCTCGCCACCACCGAAAAGGACGCGGTCAAACTCCCCGCCGCAATGCGCGCCCGCTGCTGCGTCATCACCGTCGATCTCGCGTTCGACGATCCCGCAGCGCTGGACCAATTCCTGCCATGACCCGCCTGCAACAGCTCGAATACGCCATCGCGCGCGTCTTCCTCACCCTGTTCCGCGCCCTCACCCCCACCCGCGCCAGCAACCTCGCCGGCGCCATCGGCCGCACCATCGGCCCGCTGATCCCCACCTCGCGCATCGCCGATGCCAATCTCACCGCCGCCCTGCCCGGCCTCGATGCACCCTCCCGCCGCGCCATCATCGCCCAGGTCTGGGATAATCTGGCCCGCAACGCCGGCGAATTCCCCCACCTCGCCGCCCTGCGCGCCACCGCCGCCGGCCCCGGCTTCACCATCACCGGCGCCGAACACGCAATCGAACTCGCAAAGCGCGGCGGCCCCGCCATCATCCTCACCGCCCATTGCGGCAATTGGGAAATCCTGCCCGCCGCACTCCGCACCCTCGGCCTGCGCTTCGCCTTCTTCTACCGCGCCGCCGCCAACCCGGCAGTCGATCAACTCATCATCGACCTGCGCGCCGCCGCGATGGGCGAACCCGTCACCATGTTCGCCAAAGGCGCCAAAGGGGCCCGCGGCGCCTACGCCCACCTCGCCCGCGGCGGCCTGCTCTGCATGCTGGTCGACCAGAAACTGAACGACGGCATCCCCGTCCCCCTGTTCGGCATCGAGGCCATGACCACCCCTTCCCTCGCCGTCTTCGCGCGCAAATTCCGCTGCCCGATCCTGCCCGTCCACGTCGAACGCCTCGGCCCCGCCCGCCTGCACCTGATCATCGAACCCATCGCCCACGCCGCCATCACCGACGACAAACCGGCCGACATCGCCGCCACCACCCTCTGGATGAACCAGACCATCGAACGCTGGGTCCGCGCCCAGCCAGGCCAATGGCTCTGGCTGCACCGCCGATGGCCAAAGAACCCGTCCACGCCATTGGCGAAATCGCCCGTCACGGATTAAGCTCTGGCCACAATAACAAACGGGGGCCATCATGAGCATCATCGGATCGCATGAACGTCTGAAAAAAGACGCGCTGGGACTACCGCAGATCGTCGCCTCGACTCTCGCCAACATCGCGCCCGCGATGAGCTTCTTCTTCGGCTTCGGCCTGATCGTCAGCGGCGCCGGCGTCGCCGCCCCCATCACCATCCTCGTCGCCATGGTGGTCATCCTGTTCCTGACCAACACCCTGTCCGAATTCTCGAAATACCGCCCCTCCACCGGCAGCTTCGTCACCTTCATCGGCATGGCCTTCGGCCCGGTCGCCGGCGCCGCCGCCTCGGTGTTCGTGGTGTTCGGCTATCTGGTCGCCGCCTCCTCGGTCGTGGTCATCGCCGGCGGCTGGGCGCACGACACACTCAAGATGTTCCTCGGCATCGACATCCCCTGGCAATTGCTCAGCCTGATCGCGACCGGCATCGTCGGCCTGCTGGTCTCGCGCGGCGTCGCCCTCTCCACCACCTGGGCCGCGATCTTCTTTTACTTCGAACTCGCCCTCCTGCTGGTCGGCGCCGTCGTCATGCTGATCGTCAACCGCGCCAGCCTCTCACTCGCCCCGTTCGAATGGAGCCACCTGTCCGGCGGTCTCAAAGGCATCGGCCTCGGCTTCCCCATCGCGATCTACCTGTTCATCGGCTGGGAAAACTCGGCAACCCTCGCCGAGGAAACCCGCGATCCGCGCCGCAACATTCCCCGCGCCCTGATCATCGGCACGCTCTCGATCGGCCTGCTCTACATCTTCCTCGCCTACGCGACCGAAATCGCCTTCCACAACAACGCCACCGCCATCGGCAAATCCGACATCCCCTTCATCGATGCCTTCAAAGCCTCCGCCGCCGCCCTCCTGATCATCGCCTACCTCGCCGGCATGACCAGCATCTTCTCCTCCCTGCTCGGCCTCACCAACAGCCAGGCCCGCATCCTGTTCAGCTCCGGCCGCGAAGGCCTGCTGCCGCGCGTCTTCGGCAAAATCCACCCCCAGCACCGCACCCCCTTCGTCGCGATGTGGAGCTTCGTGCTCATCGCCCTCGCCATCGTCATCCTGTTCGGCTGGAACGCCAAACCGGTCGATCTCTATGGCGAAACCGGCTCGCTCGGCACCATCCCGATCATCATCACCTACCTCATCACCAACCTCGCCCTGCCGGTCTACATGCTGCGCCACCACCGCGCCGAGTTCCGCCCGCTCCGCCACGCCGTCATCCCCGTGCTCGGCACCATCCTCACCCTGTTTCCGCTCTGGGGCCTCGTCCAACCCGGCCAGCCCGCGCCCTACAACATCTTCCCCTACGCCGCCCTCGGCGTCCTGATCCTCTCGATCATCTACGGCATCATCCTCGAACGCCGCGACCCGGACCTCGTCCAGAAAATCGGCTCCTACGTCGCCGATGAGGAATACTGATGTCGCGCACCCATAAAATCGCCATCATCCCCGGCGACGGCATCGGCCGCGACGTCATTCCCGCCGCCCAGCAAGTGCTCGACCGCGCCGCCACCCTCTGCGGCTTCACCCTCGCCTACCACACCTTCGACTGGAGCTGCGAAACCTACCACGCCACCGGCCGCATGATGCCCGACGACGGCATCACCCAACTCGCCGACCACGACGCCATCTTCCTCGGCGCCGTCGGCTACCCCGGCGTGCCCGACCACATCTCCCTCTGGGGCCTGCTCATCCCGATCCGCCGCGAGTTCGACCAATACGTCAACCTCCGCCCGGTCCGCCTGCTCCCCGGCGTTCCCTGCCCGCTCGCCAACAAAAAACCCGGCGATATCGATTTCTGGGTCGTCCGCGAAAACGTCGAAGGCGAATACTCCCAGCTCGGCGGCCGCATGTTCGCCGGCACCGATCGCGAATTCGTCGAACAGACCGCCATCTTCACCCGCTTCGGCACCGACCGCATCCTCCGCTTCGCGTTCGATCTCGCAACCAAACTCGGCCGCAACCACGTCACCTCCGCCACCAAATCCAACGGCATCTTCCACTCGATGCCCTTCTGGGACGAACGCTTCGCCGCCATCGCCGCCACCTACCCCGAAACCCGCATCGACCAATACCATATCGACATCCTCGCCGCCCGCTTCGTCATGTCCCCCGAACGGTTCGACGTCGTGGTCGGCTCCAACCTGTTCGGCGACATCCTCTCCGACCTCGGCCCCGGCGTCACCGGCACCATCGCCGTCGCCCCCTCGGCCAATCTCAACCCGGAACGAAAATTCCCCTCGATGTTCGAACCCGTCCACGGCTCCGCCCCCGATATCGCAGGCAAAGGCATCGCCAACCCGGTCGGCGCCATCTGGGCCGGTGCGATGATGCTCGAACACCTCGGCGAAACCGAAGCCGCCGCCCTCATCATGCACGCCATCGAATCCGCCCTGGCCGATCCCGCAACACCGCGCACGCCCGATCTTGGGGGCGTCGGCACCATGTCCGCGTTGAACGCCGCTATTGTCGAGCGATGCGGGAAAGGGAAGTAAAAGCAAGCATTTCTTTTTTATAAAAAAGAACCAAAAAATTTTTGATTGTTGGCGTTTTACGGTACGAGCGTTTTCACAAAACTGAACGCCTCGATCGTCATGCCCTCACGGAAATAAAACCGATGCGCCGCACCACGCTGCACGCCTGACTCCAACGTGAACGCCGTACACCCCCACCCGCGCGCCAACGCCTCACACCACCGCAACAACGCCCCGCCATACCCCGCACTGCGCCGCACCTCATCCGTCACCAGATCATCGACATAAAACCGATACCCGTTCCACGTATTCCGATACGCCCGAAACACCGCCAACGCCCGCACCACCCCCGCCTCATGCAGCAACGCCATCTGCGCCCCATCCGCCAGAACCCGCCGCATCTCCCCCTCATACCCCGCCACCAACTGCGGCCGCAGCATCCGATGCAACCCCTCCGCCCGACCAAGCCACATCGCCAGATCAGCCGAATCCGCGGTCAGATGTTTAATCTCAAATGTCATCCACCCACTATAGCGCGATCCCCGCACCCGTCGATCACGTCAGACCCGATCAAGCGAACACCACCCATCGCCACAACCCGGAAAACCAGCCGCCAAACCCATTCCCAAACCCCGCCAATCTTGATAACCTTGTAGTCGTGGCCGGCGAAAAACCCGCAGCACGCCTAACCGACATGCACACCTGCCCGGAGTCCACCGGTCCCGTGCCCCACGTCGGCGGACCGATCATGCCTGGATCGCCAAATGTATTCATCGGCGGGCTCCCGGCGGCACGTGTGACCGATCCGGTAACCTGCGTCGGCCCGCCCGATACGATCGTGATGGGCGCCCCCACCGTACGATCCGCCGATCCAGCCGGTCTATCCGGTCGAAGCAGCACTCGCCATCGCAGCCGCCATCGCGACAGGCGGCGCGTCGGCAGCCATAAAGCAGGGCCTATCCGCGCTGGCCCGCCAGTTGATACCAAACGAAACACGGATTTCCCGAAGCGACGGCCAAACTGGTGTTTCTGGCCGACGCGGCAACCAGTTGGAAAACCCGAAGTATCAGCGATCAAGAAATCCGCCTGTGACGATCAATGGTCGTGAGTTCTCAGAGTCCGACTCGAATCGTTTTTGCAACGTCATCGATCTGATTTCTATGGAATTCTGTCCCATCATGGCGTTCAGGCGATGGCCAGACGGCGTGA
>NZ_NCJX01000149.1:0-4079 GCF_002282635.1 Acidiphilium sp. 34-64-41
CCTCGCCGGTGACCTGCCGAAATACACCACCACCATCGAAACCAAGGTCAGCACCCTCAAAGCCGCCACCCTTGGCCGACTCACGAAACTGGTGCAGACTAATAACAGCCCAAACGCCATCCCCTCGCCGGCGTCCCGGTCGACCGCATCGCAATCCCCCTCGCAGCCAGCGCACGCCGGCAAATCAGCCCCGGCCCAGGCCCAGCCGGCGCCCTCGGCAAACTCGCGCTGGGGCATGGCGAAGGAGTTCCTCACCCCCATCCTCTCGCCGCTTGCAACACTCGGCATCGTCTTCATCGTGGCCATTTTCGCGCTCCTCCAAAGTGAAGATTTGCGCGATCGCCTGATCCGCCTACTTGGCGCCGACGACATCCACCGCACAACCATCGCCATGGACGATGCCGACAGCCGCTTGCGGCGCTATTTCCTCACCCAACTCACCGTCAACACCGCGTTCGGCCTGGTTGTCTGTAGCGCGACAATCTGGATGAGAACGCCCGTCAATCAGGATGAGAAAAATCCGACCGCGATGTCGCGCAGGGTAGCCTGTCGTGATTTGGTTGCAAGGGGTAATTTCAAGCTGATTGACGCGGCGCGACAATCAGGAAGATGTTTTGGGGGTTTGCCGGGTGGTGGGTCGACCTGGGGCTCGTTTTCGCTCGATTGCGACGCGGCGCCGGTAGCTTTCGACGTTCATTTCCAGAATTGTGGCGTGGTGAACGAGGCGATCTACGGCGGCTAGCGTCATAGCCTGGTCGGGGAAAATCTTGTTCCATTCCCCGAAGGCCTGATTGGCGGTGATGAGGATCGAGCGATGTTCATATCGCCGGCTGATCAACTCGAAAAGAACCGAGGTCTCGGCCTGATCCTTGGTGACGTAGGAGATGTCGTCGAGGATGAGCAGGTGGTATCGATCGAGTTTGGTGATCGCCGCTTCGAGGTTGAGTTCCTGCCGCGCGATTTGCAGGCGTTGAACGAGATCGGTGGTCCGGGTGAACAGGACACGGAACCCGGCTTCGATGAGTTCGCGACCGATGGCTGCCGCGAGATGGCTTTTACCCACGCCCGGCGGGCCGAACACGAGACAATTGTTTCCGGTCTCGATCCAGGCATTGCCGGTTGCGAGGGCGGTGATGTGGGCCTTGCTGATGACGGGTACGGCACTGAAGTCAAAATTATCGAGGGATTTTCCGATTGGCAGGCGGGCATCGAGCAAATGGCGTTCGGTGCGTCGCCGTTCGCGATCGGCGAGTTCATGCTCGGCCAGGGCAGCGAGGAAGCGTGCTGCCGGCCAGCCTTCCTTGTCCGATTGGGCGGCAATATCGGGCCAGAGCTGCTTGATGGTCGGCAGGCGGAGTTCACCGAGCAGAAAGGCGACGCGAGCGGCGTCGGCCGCGGCATTGGGGTTCATGCGGCATCTCCACGGTTGATGGTGCCAAGCTCGTCGTACAGTCCGAGCGACACAGCCTTGATCACGACCATCGGCATGCTGGTGCTGGCGGGGCGGAAGCGTTCACGAAGGAGATCGAGGCTGGGGAGGCGACCGGCATCGAGTTCGATCTCGAGCACACGGGCGAGTTCGGCTTCGCAGGCGAAATCATGGGCGAGGCCGAGCAATTCGACGGTGATCTTGCAGGCGGCCTTGTCGGATCGGCGTTTGGCCAACGCCTCATAGGCGCGGGCGTAGGCGGGGCGTGGGAACAACTGGTCGCGATAGACGAGGTTGCGCAAGGCGGCCGGTTTGCGGCGCAGGGCATGGATCACGTGATGATAATCGATGACGTGGCCATGCTTGCCGTTGGCATGGTCAGCGCGACCGCGGGCCAAAGTGAGCACGCGACTGCCGCCGAGAAAGCATTCGAGTCGGTCATCATAGAGCCGCACGCGCAGCCGTTGCCCGATCATCCGGGCGGGCACCGTGTAGAAGACTTTGCGCAGTACGAAGCCGCTGGAGGAGGTCACCCCCACCAAGGTCTCCTCGTAATCGATCGTGCGGTCGTTGGGGAGCGGTCTGAGAGTGGCGCGCTCGATGCTGATGGCCTTGCTCCGCCGGGCATTATGGCGGGCGAAGTGCTCGTCGATGAACTGGCGGTAGGCGGTCAGGTTCTCGAAAGCACGGCTACCACGGAGCAGCAGGGCGTCGGCGATGGTTTTCTTGGTATGACCATGAGAGCTTTCGATCGTGCCGTTCTCATGCGCAACGCCGGTGTTGTTGCGGGTCGGCGTCATGTCGAAATGCGCGCAAAGGTTGGCATAGCGCGTGGTCAGATCCTCGATCGCGTCGTGATCGAGATTGCGGAAAGCAGCCGAAAGACTGTCGGTGCGGTGCTGCAAAGGCGCGCCTCCGAGGGCGAACAGCGCGTTCTGCAAACCCACGGCGAGAGCGGAATAGCTCTCCCCGCCGAGGATCACGTGGCCATGCTCGAAGCCGGAATGGGCCAGCCGGAAATGGTACAGGATATGATCCAGCACGCGACCGGCGACGATGACACCGAGGTCGGCAAGGTCGGTGAAATCCGACAGACCCTGTTCGCCGGGGGGATGGGTCTGGCGGAACATGACCTCCTGCTCTGGCCCATGCAGGCCACGCCAAAGTTTGATTCTTCGTTCCAGCGTGCGTCTGATTCCGGGATCGAGTTCCGGATGCCGCCGGCCCAGCTCCTCCAGCACCGCGACGGCGCGTAGGCCAGGTGCAGCGGCGAGCATCGGCACAACCTCGGCATCCCAGACCGCCTCGAGCGGATCAGGGCGCCGGCGTTGCCGCAGTGGCCTCTCGACAGCGGGCAAGTACGACCCCTGTTCGAGCCGATAGCCGGTCGCGGTGCTGAATCCGCTCCTGGCCGCGGCCTGCTGCGGGGTAGCCCCCTCAATACGTAATGTCATGAACAATCTCTTCTGCTGAACGGTGATTGGGCAACCGGTCAAAGTCGTGGCTCCTGAGATGGAGCCAGACACTACCCGGCCGATCACGGCCAGCCAGACAGGTCTCGAAAGAAACCCGTTCCTGGGTGGGATCCTGCTCGGGCTACGCCCTCCCAGAATCCCACCCAGGATTCTCATCCTGATTGTCGCGCATTCTCATGCTGATTGTCGCGCGGCAGGTTGTCGGCATCGGCCTGTTCATCATCGGCGTCCCAAACCCTGTTCTCTGGGGGGTCCTCTCGGCGCTGCTGCGCTTCATCCCCTACATCGGCTCGTTCATCTCCGCCCTGCTGCCGATCGCCCTGGCCGCCGGCGTCGAGCCCGGCTGGTCGATGGCGCTCTGGACTGCAGCCCTCTACGTCGTTGTCGAAGGCATCACCGGCCAGGCGATCGAGCCGTTGGTCTATGGCCACAGCACCGGCATCTCGCCCTTCGCCGTCGTGGTGGCCGCCATCTTCTGGTCCTGGGTCTGGGGCCCGGTCGGCCTGTTCCTGTCCACGCCGCTCACCCTGTGCCTGGTGGTCCTGGGCCGTAACGTCAAACGCCTGGAGTTCCTCGATGTCATGTTCGGCGACCGCCCCGCCCTCAGCCCGGTCGAAAGCTTCTATCAGCGCATCCTGGCTGAAGACGGCGATGAAGTGCTCGAACAGGCTGAAATACTGCTCAAAGAAATGCCGCTCTCGGAGTATTACGACGACGTCGCCCTCAAAGGCATGCAACTCGCCGCCATTGATGCCGAACGCGGCGTACTCGCCGCCGATCAGCTCGAGACCGTCAAAAAAACCATCTACGAGCTGGTCGAAAGCCTGACCGAACACATCGGAAAGCGCAACGACCCGGCCGATGCCACCGATCCGTTATCCGCAGGCGCACCCCCGCTGGACGGCGCCCCCGCCATCCTCAGCATCGCCGGCCGCGGCCCACTCGACGAACCGGCCTCCGCCATGCTGGTGCACCTCCTGCAGGACCAGGGCATCGCCGCCCGAATGGTCAGATACAACGACGTTTCCCGCCACACCCTGCAAAACCTCGACGTCAGCAACGTCGCCATGGCCTCAATCGCATATCTCGACATCAGCGGCAGCCCCGCTCACTTGCGCTACCTGATCCGCCGCCTCCGGCGCTACCTGCCCCCCGGCACGCCAATCCTCGTCGGA
>NZ_NCJX01000150.1:0-4011 GCF_002282635.1 Acidiphilium sp. 34-64-41
AATATCGCGGTATCGGTGGCGCTCGCGGCCTGACCCGCGCCGATCAGCTGCGGGTCGGCGTCGGGTCGATCACATTGGCGCAGGCATCGGTCGGCGCGGCGGCGACCTGCCCAACCAGCGGCACGATTTTCAACCCCGCCGATGTCACCCGGCACGGCGCGGCGAACAACCCGCATCCGGACAGCGCCAGGGCGGTAAGGCAGAACAGCAAAACGACGCGCAGTTTCATGATGATCTCCATTCAAATCCAGGCCTGTATATAAGGTTGCGCGATCGCCGGTGCATCGGTGCCGGTCCGGTTGGCGATTCGGAACCGAAGTATTATGTGCAGCGCACAACTGATGATCGGAGCCATGCCCATGTCATTGCAACTCGGCGATACCGCCCCGGATTTCGAGCAGGACAGCTCGGAAGGCCGGATCAAATTCCATGAGTACCTCGGTCATTCCTGGGGCATCCTGTTCAGCCACCCGGCCGATTACACGCCGGTCTGCACGACCGAGCTTGGTGTGGTCGCGCGGCTCAAGCCGGAATGGGACAAGCGCAACGTCAAGCCGGTCGGCCTGTCGGTGGATACCGGGGAGAACCATGTCGGCTGGGCGAAAGACATTCAGGAGACCCAGGGCCAGACCGTGAATTTCCCGATCCTGGCGGATCACGACCACAAGGTCAGCCGGCTATACGAAATGATCCACCCGAACGCCAGCACGACGGCGACGGTGCGTTCGGTGTTCATCATCGACCCCGCCAAAAAGATCCGACTGATCCTGACCTATCCGATGGCGACCGGGCGCAATTTCGACGAAATCCTGCGGGTGATCGACTCGTTGCAGCTTACCGATTCCGACAAGCTCGCCACCCCGGCCAATTGGAAGGACGGCGATGACGTCATTATCGTCACGTCGGTGTCGGATGAAGAGGCGCACAAGCGCTATCCGGCCGGTTTCAAGACGTTGAAGCCCTATCTGCGTCTGGTCAAGCAGCCGAAGCTGCCGAGCGCGGGCTGAGCCGGCACATCTGTCATAAAAGCTTCATCGCACTGTCATAACCATGGCATGATAGGGGCTTAAGGAGCGGTGTCATGATCCTGACATTGCTCCTTCCCACGCTGTCGCACCAAGACGGAGCCTGTTGATGCCCGATGCCTCCGCCCGCCTCGCACCGATGGCGCAATCCGCGTCCGAGGAGCCGCGGATCGCCATCCGCAATCTCGATTTCTATTACGGTGCTACCAAGGCGCTGAAATCGGTGTCCATCGATTTTCTCGACCGCCAGACCACCGCGATGATCGGCCCGTCCGGCTGCGGCAAATCAACGCTGCTGCGCGTGCTCAACCGCATGTACGATCTTTACCCCGGTCAGCGCGCCGAGGGCGAGGTCATGCTCGATGGCGAAAACATCATCGCCCCCGGCATGGACATCAACCGCCTGCGCCGGCGCGTCGGCATGGTGTTCCAGAAACCGACACCGTTTCCGAAGTCGATCTACGAGAACGTCGCCTTCGGGGTGCGTCTGCACGAACGCCTCTCGCGCAGCGCGATGGACGAACGGGTGGAATCATCCCTGGTGCGCGCCGCCCTGTGGGGCGAGGTGAAGGACAAATTGAACAATTCGGCGCTTGCCCTGTCCGGCGGGCAGCAACAGCGCCTGTGCATTGCCCGCACCATCGCAGTAAAACCCCAGGTGATCCTGCTCGATGAGCCGACCAGCGCGCTCGACCCGATTTCGACGCTGAAAATCGAGCAGCTGATCGACGAATTGAAGCGCGATTTCACCATCATCATCGTCACGCACAATATGCAGCAGGCCGGTCGCTGCGCCGATCGGGTGGCGTTTTTCTATCTCGGCGAAGTGGTCGAAGTGGCCGACGCGACGCAAATGTTCACCGCCCCGCGCGAACGCCGCACCCAGGAATACATCACCGGCCGGTTCGGTTGAGGAGCATCGCCATGCCTGACGAATCCCGCCATATCCTGACCAGTTTCGAAGCCGATCTCGGCCGTCTGCGCGACATGATCGCGGCGATGGGCGGGCTGGTCGAGACCGAACTGGCCGACGCCACCGCCGCCCTGCTCTCGCGCGATGCGGTCATGGCCGCCCGCGTCGTCGAGTTCGATGCTCGGGTCGATGCCGAGGAGCGCGCGATCGAGCAATTCGCGATCCGCGTGCTCGCCCTGCGCCAGCCGGTCGCGGATGATCTGCGCCAGGTGGTCGCGGCGCTGAAAGTCACCACCGATCTGGAGCGCATCGGCGATTATGCCGCCAATGTTGCCAAGCGCACGATCATTCTGAACGAGGCGGTGCCGGCCTATCCGCTTGCAAGCCTCGCGCAGATGTCGCGCTTGGTACAGGAAAACCTGAAATCGACGATCGATGCGATCGGCGAGGCCGATCCGCAGAAAGCCATGGCGGTCTGGCGCGCGGATCAGATGATCGATGATCTCTACACCACGATCTTTCGCGAGCTGATCACCTACATGATGGAAGATCCGCGCAACATCAGCGCGTGTACCCATTTGCTGTTCATCGCGAAAAACCTCGAGCGGATCGGCGATCACGCGACCAACGTGGCCGAACTCACGTATTACGCGGCGACCGGCGAAACCCTGCCGGACAACCGGCCCAAGGGCGATCTGTCCGCCACCTACATGCCGCGCGCGGGCGCTTGAGCGCATTTCACCGATGGAGTCTGACATGAGTGAATCCAACCGCCCGCTGGTGCTCGTGGTCGAAGACGAAGCGCCGCTGGTCACGCTGCTGCGCTATAATCTGGAAAAGAGCGGCTTCCGGGTCGATGAAGCCGGTGATGGTAACGAGGCTTTGACCAAAATCACCGAGTCGCCGCCCGACCTCGTGCTGCTGGACTGGATGCTGCCGACCCTGTCCGGCATCGAGCTCTGCCGCCAACTCCGCCGCCGCCCGGCCACGCGCAGCTTGCCGGTGATCATGCTCACCGCCCGCGCCGAGGATCAGGATGCGGTGCGCGGCCTCGAAACCGGCGCCGATGATTACATCACCAAGCCGTTCTCGCCCGAAGCGCTGGTCGCGCGCATCCGCGCCCTGCTCCGCCGCACCGGCGCCGCCCCCGCCAAGGCGCCGTTGCAGTTCGCCGATATGGAACTCGACCCGACCACCCATAAAGTGACCCGCGCCGGCAAGGTGCTGCACCTCGGGCCGACCGAATTCCGCTTGCTCGAATTCTTCATGCGCCACCCGCGCCGGGTGTTCTCGCGCGAGGATGTGCTGAACGCGGTGTGGGGGCGCGATATCCACGTCGAACCGCGCACGGTCGATGTGCACATCCGCCGCCTGCGCAAAGCCATCAACGGTGAAAACGAACTCGATCTGGTCCGCACCGTGCGCGCCGCCGGCTACGCGCTCGACACCGACATGGTCGCGGCCTAGCGCGAACCGGGCTCAGCGCGAACCGCCGGGCGCCCAGCCCTCGGGTGCCATTTCGAAACCGGCGAATTCGAATGCGGGAGCCACCACGCAACTGACCAGGGTCCAGCGCCCCAGGCTTCTCGCATCCTGCCAGGCGCTGACCGGCACCGTATGCTGCAGGGTCTCGCCCTGCGCCAGATCGGGGCCGAGCCGCACCTGATACGGCACCCCTTCCGCCGCACAAACCCCGAGCGCCAAGGGCGCTCCCGCCTGCCACAGCCACAACTCCGCCGCATCGACCCGATGCCAGCGCGAGCGTTCGCCGGACTCCAGCAGGAACAGAATGCTGGTCGCCGCGCCGCGCCCGCCGGCTGCCGGCCGATCGCGCCAGACCTCCCGGTAATGGCCGCCTTCGGGGTGGGGTGCGAGATCGAGCGCCTGCCGCACCGCCGCCGGATCGCACAAGGGATTGCGGAGATCGATCATGAATGCTCCCGCATCGAAACCGGATTTCACATAAAACTGCGGCTAGTGTCCCGTCGCAGTGATTACGACTCCTTGATTGATGGCGTGGGGTAGGATTTGGCCATCTTCACTCTTGCCTGATCTGTGGAGAACATCCAGCGG
>NZ_NCJX01000065.1:0-14343 GCF_002282635.1 Acidiphilium sp. 34-64-41
CACGCCAGCCTCAGGCATGGTGAACATCATGATCGCGATCACCGGAATCAGTGATCGCGATCGACCGGAATGGATGATCGCGATCAACGGAATACGCACAAATTGCAACCATGCATCTCGATCGCATGCAGATCGCTACGCTCGAAGCTCGCGAAGGATAAATCGCACCGCCGGAACCGCGCATTGCGCAAATCCGCGAACGCAAACCGCGACCCGACCGGCGGATCGCCCGGCACGGTGAACCGGCATTCCTCGAAGCCAGCATCGCGCAGCACCGTCCGGGCGAAACCGCAGCGGGCAAACTGGCACCGCTCGAACCGCGCGCCGGTAAAATCGGCCGCACCGAAATCGGTATCCGGAAACTGGCAGTCGATGAAATGCGCATCCTCACAGACGGCGTCACCCCAATCGATCGACCGCAGGATCTCGCCGCTGATCGCTCTGCGGTCGTTCATTGCGGCCATTACGTCCGCGAGGGTCATGGGTGTGGGGCGGAAGGAAAAAAGAAGTTCTTTTTGAAAAAAGAACCAAAAACTTTTATTCGTTTGGTCCGTGCTGGCGATACCGGCACGGACTCAAGGACGGAAAGTTTTTTGGTTCTTTTTTTCAAAAAAGAACCGCTTGCCTTCACTTACAAGCCATCACCGCCCGCCGTGCCATCACGCCTACCAGATGCGCCCGATACGCCGTCCCGGCATGGATATCGCCGTTCATCAGGCTCTCCGGCGTCGTCACATCCTTCAGCGCATCGGCGGTGAAGGATTGATCGAGCGCCGCCTCCATCGCCGCGTGGCGGAACACGCCGTCATTGCCCGCACCCGTCACCGCAACCCGCGCGCCCGCGGCGGTCTTGGCAACGAACACCCCCACCATGGCATAGCGCGAGGCCGGGTTCGGGAATTTGGCATAAGCCGCCTTTTCCGGAATCGGGAACGACACTTCAGTGATCAACTCGTCGGGCTCCAGCGCCGTGGTGAACATGCCCTGGAAATAATCCGCCGCCGCAATGCGGCGCTTGCTCGTCACGATCGTCGCCCCCAGCGCCAGCACCGCCGACGGATAGCACGCCGAAGGGTCGTTATTGGCGAGCGACCCGCCGATCGTGCCACGATACCGCACCTGCCGATCACCGATGTTGCTGGCAAGTGCGGCCAGCGCCGGAATCGCGCTCGCCACCTCGGATGACATCGCCACTTCACGATGCGTCGTCATCGCCTTGATCACCAGCGCATTGCCCTCGCGCCGGATGCCGGTCAGGCCAAGACCCGCCAGATCGACCACCGCACTCGGCTTCGCCAGGCGCTGCTTGAGCACGGGAATGAACGTCATGCCGCCCGCCAGCGCCTTCGCCTCCGCATCGGCGCCGAGCGCCTTGACGGCATCGTCGATCGCGCCCGGCTTGTGATATTCAAAATCATACATCGCTCTGTCTCCTTTACTCGGCGGCCATGGGCGGCGCGCCCGCATTGATGCCCGCATTGATGATCGACCATATCTTCTGCGCCGTCGCCGGCATATCGACATGGGTAACCCCATAATCGCGCAACGCATCGACCACCGCATTGATCACCGCCGGCGGACTGCCGATGGCGCCGACCTCGCCGACTCCCTTGGCGCCCAGCGGATTATGCGTGCACATGGTCGATTCGGTGCCGACATGGATATTCACGATATTGTCCGCTCGCGGCATGGTATAATCCATCAACGAACCCGACAGCAGCTGGCCGGTCTCGTCATAGATCGCATGTTCCAGCAGCGCCTGCCCAATCCCCTGGGTCACGCCGCCATGCACCTGGCCATGCACGATCATCGGATTGATCACCCGCCCGATATCATCCACCGCGGTAAACCCGATCAGCTGCACCACACCGGTATCGGGGTCGATCTCGACCTCGCAAATATGGCAGCCGCCCGGAAAGGTGAAGTTCTTCGGATCATAGAACGCGGTCTCGTCGAGCCCGGGCTCGACCTCCTCGATCGGGTAGTTGTGCGGAACATAGGCCGTGATCGCGATCTCGGCGAAGCTTTTCGATTTGTCGGTGCCGGTGACGGTGAATTTGCCGTCCTTGAACTCGATGTCGTCGACCGCCGCCTCCATCAGATGCGCCGCGATCTTCTTGCCCTTGGCGATAATCTTGTCCATCGCCTTGACCATCGCCGAACCACCAACCGCGAGCGACCGGCTGCCGTAGGTGCCCATGCCGAACGGGATTTTGGCGGTATCGCCATGCACCACCTCGACGCTTTCGAACGGCACGCCCAACTGGTCCGCCACCAGCTGCGCGAACGTGGTTTCATGCCCCTGGCCATGGCTGTGCGTGCCGGTGAACACCGTGACCGATCCGGTCGGGTGCACCCGCACATTCGCCACCTCATACAGCCCAGCCCGCGCCCCGAGCGCGCCCGCCACCGCCGAAGGCGCGATGCCGCACGCTTCGAGGTAGGTCGACATGCCGATGCCGCGCAGCTTGCCCCGCTGCGCCGCCGCCGCCCGCCGCGCCTCGAACCCGTTCCAGTCCGCGATTTCCATGCAGCGCGCCAGCGTCGCTTCATGATTGCCGCTGTCATACATCAGCGCAACCGGCGTCTGGTACGGATAGGCATCGATCGGGATGAAGTTCCGCCGGCGGATCGCCACCCGGTCCATCCCCATTTCCTTCGCCGCGACATCGACCAGCCGCTCCAGCAAAAACGTCGTCTCCGGCCGCCCCGCACCACGATATGCATCAACCGGCACGGTATTGGTGAAAATCGCCTTCACCTCACCATAAATCGCGGGCGTGGTGTAAACCCCGGCCAGCAGCGTCGCCGACAAATAGGTCGGCACGGAGGGCGCGAAGGTCGACAAATACGCCCCCATATTCGCCATCGTGTTCACCCGCAGCCCGAGGAACTTGCCATCCTCGGCCAAGGCCAACTCGGCATGGGTGATATGGTCGCGCCCATGCGCATCCGTGATAAACGCCTCGCCGCGCTCGCAGGTCCATTTCACCGGCCGGTTGAGCTTCGCCGCCGCCCAGGTGACCGCCGCTTCCTCGATGTAGTGGAAAATCTTGGCGCCGAACCCGCCGCCGACATCGGGTGCCACCACCCGCAATTTATGCTCGGGGATCTGCAGCACGAACGCCCCCATCAACAGCCGGATCACATGCGGATTCTGACTCGTGGTATACAGCGTGTGCTCGCCCGATGATTGATCAAAATCCCCGATCGCGGCGCGCGGCTCCATCGGGTTCGGGATCAGCCGGTTGTTCACCACATCGATCTTGGCAATTTTGAACGCGGTCGCGAACGCCGCATCCACCGCCGCCTTGTCGCCGATGTGCCAATCGAAACAAACGTTACCCGCCGCCGCATCATGCACCAGCGCAGCCCCCGGCGCGGTCGCCGCCCGCATCTCGGAGACCGCCGGCAATGTTTCGATGTCGATCACCAGCGCTTCGGCGGCATCCTTCGCCTGCTCGGTGGTCTCGGCAATCACCATCGCGATCGCATCGCCCACGTAGCGCACCTTGCCCTGCGCCAGAATCGGGTGCGGCGGCTCGACCATCGGCGAGCCGTCCTTGCTGTGCAACTGCCAGCCGCACGGCACGCCGCCGATGCCCGCCTTGGCGATATCCTCGCCGGTATAGATCGCAACCACGCCGGCCATCGCAGCGGCCGCCGTGGTATCGATCGATTTGATCACGCCATGCGCCACATCCGAGCGTTTGAAATACGCATAGGCCTGACCCGGACGATTGATATCGTCGGTATAGCGGCCCTTGCCGGATAGAAACCGGTGATCCTCGGTGCGCTTCGGCGAATCCCCGATGCCACCCTTGATGATCACCGGATTTGACATGTCATTCATGGATACTCTCCCGTTTTATCGAACCCGCGCCGAACGATACCGGCGCGGCAGCACCCAGCCGCTCTTTTATTCGGCGGCTTGCGGCATTTGCTTCTCATGCATCAACGGCCACGCCGCCGCGATCGCCTTGACGATATTATGATAGCCGGTGCAGCGGCAAATATTGCCCTCCAGACCCTCGCGGATCTGCTGCTCGGTCAGACCATCCGGATGGCTCTCGACCAGATCGATCCCGCTCATCACCATGCCCGGCGTGCAGAAGCCGCACTGCAGGCCATGATGCTCGCGGAACATTTCCTGCATCGGGTGCAGCGTGCCATCGGCCGCCGCGAGCCCTTCGATCGTGATAACCTGTGCGCCCTCGGCCTGAACCGCGAGCATGGTGCATGATTTCACCGATTTGCCATCCACCGACACCACGCACGCGCCGCACTGGCTGGTGTCGCAGCCGACATGGGTGCCGGTCAGATGCAGCTGGTCGCGCAGCAACTCGACGAGCAGCGTCCGTGACTCGACCTCGGCATGCGCTGCCTTGCCGTTCACCGTGAGATTGATTTGGGCCATTGGTTCCTCCTGGCTGATCGTCGCATGATGATGGCGCGGAATCGGTTTGGTCAAGAGCGGTCCGACGCCGCAAAGCCGCCTGAACCGCTTTTTGAAACAATGTCAGCATAGTTTTTTATTGCCCATCAATCTCCACGCTCATTTTCCGCCCGCTCGAACCATCGCACCAACCGCCCGAAGCCTTTCCGCCGGCGCGCCGGGCTGGTATCGAGCGCGCGTGGCATCCCTCCCGTCCCCCATCGCCTTCCTCACCGCCCGCCTGCCCGCGCGCCATCGCGCCGCCGGCGGCGAGTTCCTGCGCTTCGGCCTGGTCGGTGCCCTCGGCTTCTGCCTCGATGTCGCCTTCGTCTACGCGCTGATCCCCAGCCTCGGTCTCTACGGCGCCGGCGCGGTCGCCTATTTCATCGTCGCGAGCATCAACTGGGCGCTCAACCGGCTATGGACCTTCAGCGACCGCACCCACCGCGCCGCCCACACGCAATGGTTGCGGTTTCTCGCGGTCAATCTGCTCGGCTTCATCCTCAACCGGGGCGCGTACTCCCTGCTGCTCGCCCTGTTCGTCCTGCCGCGCCATTATCCCATCCTCGCGGTCGCAGCCGGCGCTGCATCTGGCTTTTTAATTAATTTTTTACTTTCACGCCGCCTCGTTTTCGGTTAACTCCATAAAACCTCTGGTTGCATATCGCGAACCTGAGGCGGAGCTGGACCGGCATGCCGCATCAAGACGCCCATGTTTTTCTCACCGCCGCCCCAAAAACCACGCGGGACTCCGCAGCATCACACAACCCTGACGTTTATCCCCTGCGCCACGCGCTCGGCTGGGCCAGCGGCGTCGGCCTGCTGATCCTGGCCGATGCCACCGCCGCCCTCGCCGCCCCGCGCCTCGCCGGCCTGCTGATCGGCCCCGCCCCCACCCTGACCACCGGTGCCACCAACTGGCTCGCCTACGCCGCGTTCACCATCGGCTTCATGCTGTTCGCCGGGCTCTACGCGCCCGCCCCGGCCCGCGCTCCGCTCGACCATGCGCCCGCCATCCTGCGCACGCTGATCGCCGCCCACGTCGTCATCCTGCTCCGCCTCGCTTTGCTGCGCACCGCACCCGCCACCCCGCCGCTTGCCGCCTCGATCGCCTGGGCCGCCACCGCCTTCGCCCTCGCCGCCGGCCTCATCCTCGGCACCCGCACCCTCATCGCCCTCTGGTGGCGCCGCGCCGAACGCACCGCCCCGCGCGGCAGCATCGCCCTCGTGATCGCCGGCCCGTGCGACCGCGACCTGCGCGCCCGGCTCGATCGCCTGTCCGGCCGCAACCTCGGCTACCTGTTCGCCTGGGGCCTGCCGCAATCCGCCGGCCTGCGCGTGATCACCGCGGCCGATACCTTCGCCGCCATGATCCGCGCCGGCACCATCACCGATATCCTGGTCTTCACCCGCCGGTCCGACGATGCCGCCGCCCGCCGCCGGATCGACGCGCTGCTGGCAAGCCTCGCCGACCAGCCGGTGCGCGTGCGCCTCGCCTTCGACGCCGTCGCCGAAATCGGCGCCGGCGGCATCGCCCAAGGCCAGAGCCTGCGCATGGTCACCGTGCTCGACCGCCCGATCCGCCCGCTCGCCGCCGCCTACAAACGCGGCTTCGACCTGCTGGGCGCCATAATCCTGCTCATCCTGTTCGGCCCGCTGATGGGCCTGATCGCCCTGCTGCTCGCCCCATCCGGCCCGATCCTGTTCCGCCAACGCCGCATCGGGCTCGATGGCGCGCCCTTCACCGTCTTCAAATTCCGCACCATGCAGACCACCGCACGGACATCCGCGCCGCTCCAGGCCCGGCGCGACGACCGCCGGATCACCCCGATCGGCGCCATCCTGCGCCGCCTCTCGCTCGATGAACTGCCGCAAATCTTCAACGTGCTGCGCGGCGACATGTCCCTGGTCGGCCCGCGCCCGCACGCGCCCCACACCAGCGCCGGCGATTTCACCTTCGAACAGGCGCTCGAATTCTACGGCGTGCGCCACCGCGTCAAACCCGGCCTCACCGGCCTCGCCCAGGTGCGCGGCCTGCGCGGCCCGACCGACCATCCGGACATGATCGCCGCCCGCGTCGCCGCCGATCTCGACTATATCGAACGCTGGTCCCCCAGCCTCGACCTCGCCATCCTGCTGCGCACCATCCCCGCCGTCATCGGGGGCCGCAATGCCTTCTGAACCCGCAACCCTCCTCGCCGGCAACCCACCGCCCGCCACACCCTACGCGGCCGATGTCATCATCCTCAGCCACCACCGCACCGAAGCCACCATCGCCGCCATCCGCTCGGCCGCCGCCCAGACCGGCTGCGATCACCACGTCATCGTGCTCGACCAGAACTCACCGCCCGAAACCCGCACCGCGCTGGCCACACTCGTCGCCACCCTGCCCAACACCGCCCTCTACGCCATCGCGGAAAATCGCGGCGTGCCCGGCGGACGCAACCTCGCCACCGCGCTCGGCCACGGCCGCGCCATCATCGCCCTCGACAACGATGCCACCTTCGCCACACCCGATGTCGTGGCCCGCGCCGCCGCCCGCCTCGCCATCCTGCCCGACCTCGGCGCCATCGGCTTTCGCATCCTCGCCAGCGACGGCACCTCGCTCGACACCTCAAGCTGGGGCTACCCGAAATCCCTGCTCGCCGCCGCCGCCCGCCGCTTCACCACCACCGTGTTCGTCGGCTGCGGCCACGCGCTTGCACGCCCCTGCTTCGACAGCCTCGGCGGCTACGACGCCAGCCTGTTCTTCGCCTGGGAAGAATACGAATTCGCCCGCCGCGCCATCGCCGCCGGCTGGCATATCGAACACCACGGCGACCTCGCCATCACCCACGCCGTCTCGCCCGAAGCCCGCGTCAACTGGCAAAACGGCCGCTGGCGCTACGTCGTGCGCAACCGCCTGCTGATCGCACACGATTGGCACGGCACCGCCGGCATGCTGCCCCGCGCCACACTCTACCTCGCCCGCGGCCTGCTCGCCGGCCGCCTCGTCACCACCATCGCCGCCATCGCCGAAGCCGCCCGCCTCGCCACCGCCCGCCCCCGCCACCACACCAACGCCACCACCCGCAGCTACATCCTCGCCCACGAAACCGCCCACCGCCTCCCCCGCCCGACACCGCGCCCCGAACCTCCGACGCTGATGCCGGCCGGCCTTGAGTTTGAGCCTTGAGGAAGCAAGGCGGGGGGCTTTGCCCCCTCGACCCCCACTAAGGGCGGAGCCCTTAGAACCCGCTAGTTTTAGGCAAGGGGAGGGCGCTGCCTCGGATTTTCCGTCGATCTGGCCTGGGTCGCCCTCCCCTTGCCTAAAACTATTGGATTTTAAAGGCTCCGCCTTTAACGGGGTCCAGGGGCAGAGCCCCTGGCCTTTCTTCCTCAACGCTCAAACTCACCACCGCCCGGCATGGTGCCAGCGCGGTGGCCACGGCGGAACCCAGGGGCGGTTGCCTTGCACGGTGCGATCGGTGCGCACCACCAGCCGGTTTCGTCGGAACCAGACCGCCATCGCACCGTTACGCCACACGCTGAACCGATCGATCACCAACCGCCCGTGCCGGCGGCAGGTGCCGCGCAGGGGCCGGGGCGATATCACCACCGCGGCTGAACCGCACCCGCCGGCCCCGGCAGCCCGATCCGCGAGGTACAGCACCCGCCCGGCCGCGAACGCACAGCGCCCGTTGTCGCACACATCATCGGCAGCACCGTGCCGCACGGCATCGCCGGCCCAGACCGGCCGCCATTGCGCCAGGGTGAATTTATCCACGCGCCCCGCCTCGACAATCCGCACCACGCCGCCATCGCGCACCCCGGCGAGATTGCCGGTCGGCGACACCAGCACATCCGGCGCGCGTCCCAGCGTCATCGCCAGAACCCCCAGCGCGATCGGCGCGATCCCGGCGAAGCGCGCGCGCGACCGCAGCAACCCGAGCAGCGCGAGCCCGATCGCGACCAGCGCAACCGCGTACCCCGGGCTCGGGCTTATCTCGATCAGCGCGTGCGGCAACCCGCCGACCAGCCGCGCCACCCGCAGGATCACCGCGATGCCCCACCCCATCGGCACCAGCGCAAACCGCGCGAGATGCAGCGGCATCAGCACCAGCGCCGCCATGCCGAGCGGCAGCACCACCAGCGCCGTCAGCGGCACCGCGATCAGATTGGCAAGCACGTAATACGGCTCGATCTGCTGGAAATGATACGCCGCGAACGGCATCGAGGCACCACCCGCCAGAAACGAGGTAAACGCCAGCGCCGCGACATGCCGGCCCAGCCGCGCGCCGTGCGACGCCCCGCCGATCGAAAACCGCCGCCCGACCGCCTCATACCCCGCAATCAACGCGAGCACGGCGGAAAAACTCATCTGGAAACTCGGCCCCGGCACCGCCTGCGGCTCGATCATCATCAGGGCGAGCGCCGCCAGCGCCAGGCCCCGCAGCGACAACGCCCGCCGCCCCGCGATAATCCCCGCCAGCACCAGCGCCGCCATCGCCAGGCTGCGCACGATCGGCACATGAAACCCGGTCAGCGCCGCATAAACCACGCCGCCAACAAACGACACGACCGACGCCACAATCTTCGCCGGCACCCGCAGCAGCACGAACTCCGAAAACCCGACAATGAACCGCGCCAACGCATACAGCGTCGCCATCACGATGCCGATATGCAGCCCCGCCACCGCCAGAATATGCGCCAACCCCGCCGTAATGAAATCCTGCCGCTCCGCCGGCGGAATCGAATCCTCGAACCCGGTCAGCAACGTCGCCGCGATCGACCCGGTATCGAGCGGCATATCCCGCAAAATCCGCGCCGCGATCGCCTCGCGCACCTGGCGCAGCGCGCTGAACCACCCCGGCGGCGCCCGCGCCGTCACATCGAGCGGCGAAATCGCAAATCCCACCGCCCCGAGCCCGGCGAAATACTGATCCCGCCCGAAATTCCACCCACCCGGATAAGCCGGCCGCGACGGCCCATACAACAACGCCCGCAACCGCACAGAGTCACCCGCCTCGACCGCGATATCATCGCCCCGCCGCAACTTCACCCGCACCGCCCGCGCCTGCACCGCCCCGCCGTTCAACGTCGGATGCGCAATCCTGATCCGCCGCCCGGTCGGCAACAAATCCACCCCGACCACGCGCCCCGTAATCGTCACGCCATGATGCGGCACCACCAGCAGCTTCGGCATCGCCAGCGTCTGCACCTGCGCCCGGCCGAACCCCAACGCCGCCGCCAGCAGCAACACCGCCACACCGCGCGGCACCGCCCAGCGCCACACCAGCGCCAACACCCCCGCCGCGGCCGCGACCAGACCGCCCGAAACCCACACCGCAGGCTCCCGCGTCAGATCGAAATACACCAGCACGCCGCCACCCATCGCGACCGGCAGAAACAAAAACAGCCGCCCGCGCTCCGCCCCCAGAACCCGACCCGGCCAGCCGCCCAGCACCGCACGCCCAGCACCCCTGGCCCGCGCCACCACCCCAACCGACCGCTCGGCAATGATCAGCGCCGCACCCACCGCAAGCCTCAACCTATGATTGAGTCACCCTAGGCCGGGATCGCCCCGCCGCAAAGCAAAATCGCCCGCCGCACCCTGCGCCGACCCATCAAGCCCCGCGCGCCCCTACCCGCGCCCCGCAAACGGCATCGTCGTCGCCATCACCGTCAGAAACATCGCGTTCGCATCCGGCGGCAGCCCCGCCATATAAATCAGCGTCCTCCCCACCACATCGACATCCATGGTCGGCTCCGGCCTGATCGTCCCATCCGCCTGCGGCACACCACTCGCCATCCGCCGCGTCATCGGCGTCGCCGCATTCCCGATATCGATCTGCCCGCACGCAATATTATGCGCCCGCCCATCCAACGCGATCGTCTTGGTCAACCCGGTGATCGCGTGCTTCGTCGCGGTATAAGGCGCCGACCCCGGCCGCGGCGTATGCGCCGAAATCGACCCATTATTAATAATCCGCCCGCCCTGCGGCGTCTGATCCCGCATCATCCGATACGCCGCATTGGCGCACAGAAACGCCCCGTTCAAATTGACCGAAACCACATGAGTCCATTGCTCGAACGTCAAATCCCCGAAATTCGTGCTCGGCACATTGTTCCCCGCATTGTTGAACAACAAATCCAGCCGCCCGCACCGCGATTTGACCGCCTCGAACAACGCCGCAACCGAAGCCGGATCAGTCACATCCGCCGGAATCGCCAACGCCCGCTCCGGCGCCGCAGCCAGCCCGATCGTCTCAGCCAACGCATCCGCCCGCCGCCCGGTCAGCACCACGAAATACCCATCCGCCAACAGCGCCAACGCAGCCGCCCGGCCCACGCCACTGCCCGCTCCGGTCACCAATGCGATTTTTGTTGTCATTTTGCCTGTATCCTCCCCAAGAAATCAAAAAAAGCCGAAGGCAAGCACTTCTTTTTTGAAAAAAAGAAGCAAAAAACTTTCTGACTCTGGGGCATGGGCGGTTTCACCGGCACGGACCCAAATTAAAAAAGTTTTTTTTGCTTCTTTTTTGTTCACAAAAAAGAAGACTCTTCCCCTCCCTAAACTGCCACCACACCCCCCATCTCATCCTCGATATGCACCTGAATAATCTCATCGAACGTCGATTCCGCCTCAAACCCCAACGCCCGCGCCCGCTTCGCCTCGAAACTCGTCGGCCACCCCGCCACAATCCGCGCAATCGTCTCGTCAGGCTCCCGCCGGATCAACCCCACCGCCCGATCCCCCGCAACCCGCCGCAACGCCTCGATCTGCTCACCCACCGTCGCCGAAAGCCCCGGCAAACTCAACGTCCGCCGCCAACCCAACGGCGCCAGATCCATCGTCGCCGCATGCACCAGAAACCCAACCGCCGCCCGCGGGCTGGCATGCCAGTGCCGCACCCCCTCATCCACCGGCAACACCGCCTCCTTGCCCGCCAACGGCTCGCGCAGAATATTGGAAAAAAACCCCGAAGCCGCAGCATTCGGCGTCCCCGGCCGAATACAAATCGTCGGCAACCGGATCGCAATCCCGTCCATGAACCCGAGCCGCGAATAATCCGTCAGCAACAACTCACCAATCGCCTTCTGCACCCCATAACTGGTCAGCGGCGTGGTAAAAAACTCATCCCCGATCACCGCGGGAAACGGCGCCCCAAACACCGCGATCGACGATGAAAACACCACCCGCGGCATATAATGCGACCGCATATGCTCCGCCCGGATCGCCTCGAACAACAACCGCGTGCCGTCCAGATTGATCCGATACCCCTTGTCGAAATCCCGCTCCGCCTCGCCCGAAACAATCGCCGCCAGATGCATCACAACATCCGGCCGCCCCGCCACACAAACCTCGGCACTCCCCGGCACCGATAAATCGAGCGTATGCGTCACCACCTCACCCTCAAACCCCGCCGGCGCCACCGGCGCCACCGCATCCACCAACGTCAACCGCGTCACCGGCGCCGCCCCAATCACCCCATCCGCCGCAACCCGCGCCGCAAACTTACGCCCCAACATCCCGGCCGCGCCAATGATCAAAATATGCATTATGGTCTCCCCCGTTTCCTTACCGACGATTATATTTAAAATCAGGCTCACGCCAAGGGCAGCGGTGGGGGCGCAACGTCAGCAGGAAAGAAAGACTACTTTTTTGAAAAAAAGTAGCAAAAAACTCTTAATATCAACGCAGGAAGGTTCACCAGCGTATATCCAATAAGGCGAGAGATTCTTTTGTAACGATAGATCTGACAAAGTATTAGAGCACGTCTAGTATTTTTGCACAGAGGTTTTGACGGGTTGCTCGACATGAATATCGAGATCCATCATCCATACTTCGTCAAGGTTCGTTCTCAGAATGACCGCTATGGGTGGCTTTCTGCCGGTCGGCTTACGGCCGCGAAAAGCGGTTACCGGACACTCGCCTTATGGCGAGACTTGGCCGGAAGACGACCAGCAGGTTTGCAGAACGCTTTGGCAACTAGCGGGCATTCATCCGAGAAAGCCATACCGGGGTGGTTTTGAAGGATGTGCCTAGAGTTGTAGGTTTAATCGTCTGATAGAAAACGTGAAAAAAGCGCCCGGGATGCTCCGCGTTTGTGAGAGTTTTGGATTTAAAATTCACATTTTTCTAAAATCTTTTATTGACTTATTATCAGTCTTGTTTTCTCAACCTGCCAATCAAGATCGAAATTAATGTCTATATCTGGTATGTATTTTGAAAACTCCTTAAGTTGTTCAAGTGAAACATCATATCCCCCTCCTGAATATTGAAATTTCATTATTTTTTCAACATATTCGTCGGATATATTTTCTATATAAATATCCTGTTCCAGATTTTCTGTCGTTTTATTAAAACCAGATAAATTCCAAACATCTTTATATTTTTTCATATTTTACCCTTTCTTCGCTTAAGGCTCTACAAGCCGCTTGGGATCGGCAGGTTTAGTTTGTTCACCAGTGTCGGGATCAAACTCTCCAAGATGTCTTCCTTTGGGGTCATACTTTTCGACTTTACCATGCTGGTAGTCCCATTCATAGATTTTGCCACTTTTGTCCTTCCACCTCTTGCGCTTTCCACCACCCTTTTTTGGTGTCTTTCTCTTGGCCTTTTTTGCGTCCGGATATGCAGGTAGGTCGTTTGGTGCCGGTACGTACCCATGGTCCGGGTTCTTGGCATCGGAACATGTTGAGGTAGGCTGCGTTGCCTTCGCTTTTAGTCCTTTGTCAGCTTTGTCATTGGCGTTCGTGACCGCTTTCGCAGCAAGAACCGTAGCACCTAAGCCTACCAAGCCTCCGATGACCATGCCTGCAAGAGCACCGACAGGGCCAGCAAAGGCACCAACTTCTCCGCCGAGCTCGGCTCCTGGAAGTACACCACTCATGTCAATATATCCTGATGGCGTAATTGATCCGCCATCACGTCCATCAACGTCCGAAGGGCTTGGTCAGGAGAAATGCCAGCAGCCGCAATGCCAGCGCGCACCGGCTCCATAGTCACTATTCCTCCCTGTGTTGCAAGCATCAGCCAAGCAAATCGGCCAAAGCTCGCCTCGGTAACAAGCCCCCAACTCCGACCGATTATTTCAGACCTCTCAATGAACTCGAACAGAGTCCGGTCATCCATGGTCACCGTTTGCGCCGAAGCAGTATCTCGGAGATATGCCGCTATCGTTTTCCGGGAGCGATCGACCATCGCCTTTGTGATCTGCTCCATCTGCGCCACCGATAACCGGATGCGCCCGCGCTCTGGTTCTGGCCAGGTCTCCCTTCGTTTGGCTTCGCGCGCGCCATCGAGCGAGTGGGCATAAATCGCCAGCGCATCCATCGGGCCAAACAGCCGTGCCCTCTGCGCTGGTTCCAGCACCGGCAACACCAGCGCCATCACCGATGGGTCCCAATGCCGGAACAGAACCGTTTCCGGGTCGGCGGCAAACGGATCAGGCGGCGCATCAACAGGCCGGGGAACATCAAACAGATTGAGGCTCCGCAAATGTCGAAAAATTACCGGCTCCTCAACCGCACCACCCCAGAATACTGAAGCTGTCTCAATCCCCTCAATCAGCATCAGGCTTTCAAGATGCCGCTCATCAAGAGCAGCAAACCACGGCCCGGACTGCACCGTAGCGGGATCGCCATGCTCAATGAATAGAGAGCGCACAAACACATCCGCCTTTGCCGTCAGACCAGGCGCATCGGGCAGCAACGTTCCATCGATCACCACATAAATCGGCCGAGGCCAGTTCCGCATCACCGCCAGAAGATCAGTTGGCGCGGTCATCTGGCCTTCCGAATAAATGGCGCACCCGCCTGGGCGGCATTACTCATCGGTCGGTAATTAAGACGACATTTTGCTAGTCGTATGTTTGCGGGGGTGATATAATTCCGGCATGAAACGGGACGGTCGCAGATTTGAT